>DGTB01000140.1:0-4530 GCA_002394185.1 Bacteroidales bacterium UBA4347
TGGTGGCGCACTTGACGGCAACGCCATACTTCTTGGTGGCCTCGGCGGCTTCCACGGTGATTTGGTCGCGGGTCTCGTCGCGTTTGACCAGGCCGAGGTCGTAGTACTCGGTCTTCAGGTCCACGAAGGGGAGGAGGAGTTCGTCTTTAATGATTTGCCAAAGGATGCGGGTCATTTCGTCGCCATCCATCTCCACGAGGGGAGTAGTCATTTTAATTTTTGCCATGGTGTAGTTTTTAATGGTAGGCCGCCGCCGCAGGCGGCGGCCTTGATTATCATTTATTTTTATTATTATTTATTCTGATTGGCGTAGTAGTTCATCAGACAGCCGTCGGTGAGGATTTCGCGCTCGTCCTTGGTGAGGTTCTGGAAGAAGAGGTGGATGTCCTTGACGCCGGCTTTGGAGATGACCTTGGCGTCGATCTCTTCCTTGCCGTCGAGCACGGCCTGACGGATGCCGGGGATGAAGACCATGTCGCCCACCTCGTACTCAAAGGGGGTGTCCTGAGCGATGGTGAAGGGCATGATACCCCAGTTGATGCAGTTGCTGCGGTAGCGCTTGGTGGCGTACTCGTAGCAGATGTTGGCGTCGCCGCCGAGCACCTTCTGGCAGGAAGCGGCCTGCTCACGGGCCGAGCCGTCGCCGGGCTTGTTGGCGAACACGCAGGAACCGAAGGAGGTGTTCTTCTCGTCGGCACCCACCTTGGCCAGGGCTTCCTTGACGTGTGCGGGGCAGTTGCCAGCACGGCGCTCCAGGTCTTCGCTCTGGATGCGTTTGCTCAGGCCTACGTACTCGGGGCAGCGGCGGCTGAGGGCAAACTCGGAGAGCTTCAGCGGGTTGGAACGGTAGGAAGAGGTCTCGCCCGAGGGGATGAGCTCGTCGGTGGTGGTCACGGGGTCGTGGATGACGGCGGCCAGCTCTACCAGCATGTTGTCCTGCATGGCGTACATCTTGGGCCAGTCTTTGATATTGGGGCCGTAGCGCAGGTCGAGGCTGTTGTCGGCATGGCCGTAGCCGTTGTAGACGCGTTTCTCATAGATGGAGCCGTCGAACTTGTAGCTTTCGTGGTTGTCGGTGTAGTCGACATCGGTGGCCGGGGTGAGGATACCGCCGTTGGCAGCGGTGGCAGCAATGCTGCGGGCATCCATCAGGCTGACAAACGAAATCTGTCCGGCACCAGGTTTGGAACCTTCGCGGTTGGGGAAGTTGCGGGTGGTGTGGCGGATGCTGAAGCCGTTGTTGGCGGGCACGTCGCCGGCACCAAAGCAAGGACCGCAGAAGGCGGGCTTGATGGCCACACCGGCCTCAAGCAGCTCTTCAGCAATGCCGCTGCGCGTGGTGGCCAGGTAGACGGGGATGCTCTGCGGATAGGCACTCATGGTGAAGTAGTCGTTGCCGGTGGATTTGCCTTTGAGGATGGCAGCAGCGGCGGAGAGGTTGTCGTAGGTGCCGCCGGCACAACCGGCTATGATGCCCTGGTCGGCCACTACCTTGCCGTTGTGAATCTTGCTGACGAGGTCGATTTCGATCTTGTCGCCGAAACGCTTGCGAGCGTCGGCCTCCACGGTGCGGAGGATTTCCTCGGGGTTCTCCTGCAGTTCGCGGATGGTGTAGGCGTTGGAGGGATGGAAGGGCAGCGCAATCATGCACTCCTGCTTGGAGAGGTCAATCTTGATCATGCTGTCGTAGTAGGCCACCTTGCCGGGTTTCAGCTCGCGGTAGGCTTCGGGACGGCCGTGCATGGTGTAGTAGTTCTTCACCTCGTCGTCGGTGCACCAGATGGAGGTGAGGCAGGTGGTCTCGGTGGTCATCACTTCGATGCCATTGCGGAAATCGATGGGGAGGTTCTTGACGCCGGGGCCGGCAAATTCCAGCACTTTGTTCTTGACAAAGCCATTGTCGAAGGTGGCTTTCACCAGCGAGATGGCCACGTCGTGGGGGCCTACGCCCTTGCGGGGAGTGCCTTCTAGCCATACCAGGACCACTTCGGGAGCATTGATGTCCCAGGTGTTGTTGAGCAGCTGTTTGACCAGCTCGCCGCCGCCTTCGCCAACGCCCATGTTGCCAAGGGAACCGTAGCGGGTGTGGGAGTCGGAGCCGAGGATCATGTTGCCGCACTTGGCCATGGCCTCGCGGGCATACTGGTGGATAACGGCCTGGTTGGTGGGAACGAAGATGCCGCCATACTTCTTGGCAGCGGAAAGACCGAAGACGTGGTCGTCCTCATTGATGGTGCCACCCACAGCGCAGAGCGAGTTGTGGCAGTTGGTCATTGCATAGGGGAGAGGGAATTTGGTGAGTCCACTGGCGCGGGCGGTCTGGATGATGCCGACGTAGGTGATGTCGTGCGAAATCAGGGCATCGAATTTGATGCGCATCTTATTGCCTTTCTCGCCCGTGGTGTCGTGCGAACGGAGAATGGAATAAGCAATGGTGTTTTCGCGGGCTTCCTCTTTAGAGGGCATGCCGGTAGCGTCCATCTTGATTTCTTTACCGTCAAGCAGGTAAACTCCTTTGTTGATTAATTCTACCATAATTTTTTGTTTTGTTGATATTTGTTAATAATTGTTTTTATTTTGGGGGGCGGTGCCAAGGCACCGATCAGGGGTTCTTTTTCGGTGGACCCTTCCGGGTCCGTTGCATATCAAATATTGTATATCAGGTGGGCGGCAAAAAGGGTGAGGGCCAGCATGTCGGCGGAGCCGCCGGGGGAGAGGTTGCGGGTCTTCATCCAGTCGTTGAGGGCCTGAAGGTTTTCCATGTCAAAGTTCTCTAGCACCTGCGCGCAGCGTTGCTGGGCTTCGTGTGCCAGCTGTTCCCCACCTCGATGATAGAGGTTGTTGTCGTCGAGGGTGGTGATGATGTATAGGAGCAGACGCTGCTGAACATGCTCGTCGGCTATGTGCTCCCGATAGTAGGGCAACCACTGCTCAAACAGTGGCCTGTAGCCTTCGGCGGCTAGGTCGCGTGCCCCTTTGACGCTGTACAGCTCTCTTACGGCGGCGCCATGGGTGTTGTGGGCAGAGGGTATCTCCTGCACCATGGCCTTGATGGCCTTGCACACGAGGTCGGAACTGACCCGCTGAAGGTGATAGAAACTGTTGGCGGCCGCTATGCAGAATAGTCCCAGTGCAAAGACGGCCCCCTTGTGGGTGTTTACTCCGTTGGTGGCGGACAGCATGGCCTTTTCGGCCGCCAGTCCGCATTGGATGATGTTTTGTGCCGTGGGCAACGCCAGGGTGCTACCCATGGCGGCAAGTTGAATGAAATAGGGCTCCAAGGCACGGATGCTCCGAAGCATGACTGCATAGTTCATGTCGCCGTGCGCCCCATTGTCCTGGTGGTCGATGAGGCCGGGCTTGGGTGTGAGGTCCAGCTCCTCTTGGAGGGCCTGTGCTGCAAAGACACCTATGGCGTATGGAACGCTGGTAGGGTAGAGGAGGGCGAGGTTGTAGGTGCTGCGCAGGGTGCTGGCACTGATGGGGGCTCCGTTCTGCCCCAGGCGGGGTATCTCTACTACCCGAACGCCGTTGCTAGGTAGCACCTCGTGCATGAGTTGGTTGTAGCGGGCGGTGAGGGGGTCGGCGGGTTCGCTGCCGACAAAGCGGGTGAAGTGGGAACCCGTTGCGGCAAGGGAGGGGACGATGTGGCGGAGGCAGACATCGAGGTCTAGGCGTATGTGCTCGTCGGTGGCATCGGTCACCTGTTTCAGGAAGTAGGTGGGGAAGGTGGCAGCGGAAATCTGATAGTCGGAGCCTTCCAGTACCGTGACATTTTCTATGTCGGCACAACCCTTGGCCACCATCTCCTGCCGGTACCTGTAGTCGAAGCGTGAGAGATTCTCCTTCACCACGATGACAAACAGATGCTCCACCTGCGCCGCGGCCTGTTCCACCAGATAGCGGTGTCCTAGGGTGAAGGGGTTGGCATTCATGATGATGAGACCCATCTCGCTGCCTGTCACCTCTTGACGTTGGACGCGCAGATAGTTCTTGTACCGTTCTAGTTCGGAGAGGGAGTTCTCCATGAAGAGTGCTTGTGGCGACTGGGCTATCAGCTTGAATCCTAAGGAGGTGAAGATGTCGAGGTTTTCGGGCTTGGTGTAGACCTTGGTGGAGAAGTAGCCTTTTTGCATGGCCTCGCTCATCAGGTGCGACACCAGCATATTGAAGAGACGCTCTTCGCGCAGGTCCTGGCGCACGGCCACACATTTGATGATGTCGCGATACAGCCCACCGCCTGCCAGCAGGTCGTCTTCTTCCAGTCGGAATATGCCATAATACTGCTCCACGGCATCCAGCCGCAGCCCGTTGTCGGCCAGGAACACCTCCACCTGCAGGCGGGTGCGGCGGTCCTTGACGTTCAGCGCTCGTATCTCGTATTCAGAGTTCATAATCGTCGGCAGTATCTTGGTGTTGCTTGAAAAGCTCTTCCACCCGGGCGTAAAGGTCGGCCTTGGTGTGGCGTCGGGAACGGATGCAGGTGATGGCATCCTGGTCGCCGCAGATGATGCACTTGCGCGGCCTTAG
>DGTB01000140.1:4661-8169 GCA_002394185.1 Bacteroidales bacterium UBA4347
TGCTCGTCCTCTATGCGGCAGCATATCCGTTTGGTCTCCAACAGCGACAGACGGCTGATAAAATAGATTTCGGAACCTGTGTTGAGGTCCCGACGGGTCATGTGTTCTATCTGAAGCTGTTGGCAATGGCGGAGAAAAGCTTCCGCCTTGTCGGCCAGGGTGAGCGAAATGATGTTACTCTTGACGGGCCCGGGCATTACCATGGTTACCGACACCAGTGTGCGGCCGGGGTATTGTTCGAGCAACTCCAAGTGCATCTGGTGGCGGTTGTCGCGGCTCAGCAGAAGCTCGTCAAGAGTAACTTCCATTTCTGTCGTGTTTATAGGGGTTAGGGCGATGGCTATTGGCGGCCGGGTCTCAAACGAGGGCTAGTAGCCATCGCCTGTTAGTGGTTAAGCGTTGATGTTCTTGATAACGTCCATCACCGATCCGTCGCGGTTCATGACCACGCCTACCACCTTGTCGCCGAAGGGCAGGGGAGCAGGGGTGCCAATGACCTGGAGGGCGCGCTCTTTCAGCCAGTTGATGTCCACAACGTTCAGGCCGGCAGCCTTCAGACGCTCGGCAATCTCTGGACGGTTGGGGTTGACGGCGATGCCGTATTCGGTAACCACCACGTCCACGCTCTTGCCGGGGGTAATCAGCGTGGTGACTTTGTCAACCACACAGGGGATGCGGCCGCGCAGCAGCGGGCAGACGATGATGGAGAGGGCCGAGTCGGCTGCGGTGTCGGGATGGCCGCCGATGGCACCGCGGATGATGCCGTCGGAACCTACCAGCACGTTGACGTTGAAGTCGGTGTCCACCTCCAGGGCTGAGAGGATGACGATATCCAGATAATGGGTGGCGCTGCCGGGCTCGTCGGCGGAGGCGTACTCATTGGCGGAGACTTCCTTGTGCTTGGGGTCGTTCATGATGGACTCTGCGGCCACGCGGTCGAAGGACTGCACGTCTATCAGGCGGTCGATAAGGCCTTCCTCATGCAGCTTGACCATGTGGGCGGTGATGCCGCCGAGGGCAAAGGAGGCGTGGATGTTTTGGTCTATCATGCTCTGGCGGATATACTTGACGGCTGCCAGCGAGGCACCGCCCGAGCCGGTCTGAATGCTGAAGCCTTCTTTGAAGTAGCCGCTATTGACAATCACCTTGGCAGCCTGCTTGGCCAGGAGGATGTCGCGGGGATTCTTGGTGTCGCGGATGGCGCCGCTGGCAATCTTGGAGGAATCGCCTACGCTGTCCACCTCAACCACATAGTCCACATTGTGTTCCGAAATCGAGTTGGGCGTGTTGGGATAGGCCACCAGGTCGTCGGTCAGGACGACCACCTTGTCGGCATACTGGGCATCGGGCAGGGCATAGCCCAGAGAGCCACAGATGCTCTTGGCGTTCTCGCTGCGCGAATAGCCGCAGGCGTTGCCCAGGGGGTCCGACGAGGAGGCTCCGATGAAGGCCACGTCGATGTGCAGGTCGCCGCTGGCTATGGCACTGCCACGGCCGCCGTGCGAACGGAATATCACGGGTTTCTCCATCAGTCCGCGCGAGATCTCGTCGGCCAGTTTGCCGCGCAGTCCCGAGGTGGAGATGCTGGTGATGACACCGTTCTTGATGTGCTCGATGAGGGGCTCGTGGACATCCTGCAGCGAGGATGCTGCCAGCGACAGGTTCTTGAATCCCATTTCGGCCAGTTTGTCCACCACCATGTTCACCACCTTGTCGCCTCCGCGGAAGTGGTGGTGGAACGAGATGGTCATGCCGTCCTTCAGCCCACTCTTGCGGATGGCCTCTTCGAGGGTCACCAGCTTGGGAGACTCTTTCTGGAACTGCTGTTTCTCGGTGGGATTTTTGACGAGGTTGTTCTCATTGAAAACCTCTTTATTGAGTTTCTTAGCCTCGGCTAAGATCAATTCTTGTCTATCTTTTGTTGCGTTCATTACAGGTCCTCCTTTGTTAATACGCCGGCAGATATTGCCAGTTCGATGGTACGTTGAGCTCTGATGACGACGGGCTTGTCTATCATCTTGCCGTTGAGGGCGATCACACCGCTGCCCTTGGCCTCGGCTTCCTTGATGGCGCCCATAATGGCCTTGGCCTTGTCGATATCCTTCTGCGTGGGGGTGAAAATCTCGTTGATGATCTCTATCTGACGCGGGTTGATGATGCTCTTGCCGTCAAAGCCCAGGTGCTTGATGAGTTCGACTTCCTTGCGGAAGGTCTCCATGTCGTTCAGGTTCGAGAAGACGGTGTCCAAAGCATCGATGCCGGCGGCGCGGGCGGCCACCACGATGGTCTCGCGGGCCAGCAGCAGCTCCTCACCGGTGGTGGTGCGCTGGGTCTTCAGGTTGGCGCAGTAGTCTTCGGCACCCAGGGCAATGCCCATCATGCGCTTGCTGGCGGTGGCAATGGCATAGGCGTTGATGATGCCCTTGGTGGACTCGATGGCGGCCATGATTTGGGTGCGGCCTAGGCATCCGAGTCTCTTCTCTACCTTCTCGATCTCTTCTTCCAATTCCACCACCTCTTCGGCGGTCTCGGTCTTGGGCATGCGGATGACGTGCACGCCGGCGGTCACCACGGCCTCCACGTCCTTCTTGCCGAAAGGCGTATTGAGGGGGTTGATACGGACTACCATTTCAGTGTTTCCGTAGTTGATGGTTTTCAGTGCGTTGTGGACGAGCAGACGGGCGGCGTCCTTCTCGGCCATGGTCACGGAGTCCTCGAGGTCCAGCATGATGGAGTCGGGGCCGTAAATGAAAGCGTCAGACATCATAGCGGGGTTGTTGCCCGGCACAAACATCATTGTTCTTCTTAATCTTTGCATAGTACTAGAGAGTTTAAATGAAACGATTAAGCCCAAACATCCTTACCCGTTGCACGGACGGCAGCGCAGGTTACACGAGCTTTAATGGTGCAGTCAAGGGCACCCTTGTCGGTGGCCTTCACATAAGCACTGGTTATGCCAAGTTCCCCAAGGGTCTCAGCTATCACTTTTTTGATCTGTTCACCGAACTGGTACTTCACAGTGCTGTCCAGTTCGATGTTCAGGCCTTCTTTGTCCGAAGGCTCAATCTGAATCATGATGTCGCCAGACTCCAGGGTGCCGGCGAATGCTTTGTTGATTGTCATGTTGTGAGTTTTTAATATTATATTAAAGTTCTTTTTTGATTTCTTATATAATCTCTCCGCAGCACATAATCAAGTGACAGACAATGCTTAGTGGTGCTGTTCATCGTCTGAAAGCCACTAGCAAAGGTATGTCTTATTTTTTAAATAACCAAATAATTAACATTAAATTTTATGAACACCTGTTGATGATTATTGCTAATTATTGATTATTAGAATGTTGGGTGTTTTTTTTTATTGGCTGGGAATCCTGTCCTGGCCGCTATCTCTTCCTCTGGTTCATCTCTTTTTTATGGTCGTTACCCTCTCAATGATTGATGGTTCTGCCCACTTCTTTTGACAGTTTCTCCTCCCCCATGTCCACACTTTTTCTCCCCCATGTCTGCAC
>DGTB01000156.1:0-323 GCA_002394185.1 Bacteroidales bacterium UBA4347
GCCTGGACCACCACCCCCTGGACCCTGCCCAGCAACACGGCTCTCTGCGTGGGCCCGAATATCGACTATGTGCTCATCGAAACCACCCACCCCTATACCGAGCAGCCCTGCCGCATTATCATGGCCAAGCCGCTGGTGGGCAGCATGTTCCCCGAAGGCAAATGCCCCGAATACAAGATTGTCGGCGAGTGCAAGGGCCGCGACCTCGAGGGTCTGCGCTACGAGCAACTCATCCCCTGGGTAAAGCCCCGCGAGGTGAGCGACCAGGGCTCCTTCCGCATCATCCTGGGCGACTATGTCACCACCGAGGACGGTACCGGCAT
>DGTB01000156.1:401-4179 GCA_002394185.1 Bacteroidales bacterium UBA4347
CGCCCCCACCTTCGGTGCCGACGACGCCCGTGTGGCCAAGAAGGCCGGCATCGGCGAGCTCCTGCTCTTCGACCGCGACGGCAAGCAGCTGCCCATGGTCGACAAGCGCGGCCGCTTCGCCCCCATCGAAGACCTCGACCCCGCATGGGTCAAGGAGAATATGAATACCGAGCTCTACGGCCAGTATGCCGGCAAGTTCGTCAAGAACGCCTACGACCCCACCAAGACCGAGAAGGACATGAGCCTCGACGTCGAGCTGGTCATCATGCTCAAGGGCGAAGGCAAACTCTTCAAGAGCGAAAAGCACACCCACAGCTACCCCCACTGCTGGCGTACCGACAAGCCCGTGCTCTACTACCCTCTCGACAGCTGGTTCATCCGCACCACGGCTCTCAAGGACCGTATGATCGAACTCAACAAGACCATCAACTGGAAGCCCGAAGCCACCGGCACCGGCCGTTTCGGCAACTGGCTGGAGAACATCGTGGACTGGAACCTCAGCCGCAGCCGCTATTGGGGCACCCCGCTGCCCATCTGGCGCACCGAGGACGGCAGGGAGGAGAAGTGCATCGGCAGCGTCGACGAGCTCCGCAAGGAGATTGACAAGGCCGTCGCCGCCGGCGTGATGAAGGATAACCCCTATGCCGGCAAGGACTTCGACCTGCACCGTCCGTATATCGACGGCGTCGTTCTCGTCAGCGACAGCGGCAAACCCATGCGCCGCGAGCCCGACCTGATCGACGTCTGGTTCGACAGCGGTGCCATGCCCTACGCCCAAATCCACTACATGGGCGAACCCTTGAAGGCCGACCAGTTCCCCGCCGACTTCATCGCCGAGGGCGTCGACCAGACCCGCGGTTGGTTCTACACCCTCCATGCCATCGCCACTATGTGCTTCGACAGCGTGGCCTTCAAGAACGTCATCTCCAACGGTCTGGTGCTCGACAAGAACGGCAACAAGATGTCCAAGCGCCTCGGCAACGCCGTCGACCCCTTCGAGACCCTCGGCAAGTATGGCCCCGACGCCACGCGCTGGTATATGATCACCAACTCCGAGCCCTGGGACAACCTCAAGTTCGACATCGAGGGTGTCGACGAGGTGCGTCGCAAACTCTTCGGCACACTGTATAACACCTACAGCTTCTTCGCCCTCTATGCCAACCTCGACGGCTTCGACTATAGCCAGAAGGACCTTGCCATCAAGGACCGTCCGGAAATCGACCGTTGGATTCTCTCCGAACTCAACACCCTCGTCAAGACCGTCGGCGACGCCTTCGAGGACTACGAACCCACCCGCGCCGGCCGTGCCATCGGCACCTTTGTCGACGCCTTCCTCAGCAACTGGTACGTCCGCCTTAGCCGCCGCCGTTTCTGGCGTGGCGACATGACCGACGACAAACTCTCCGCCTACCAGACCCTCTACACCTGCCTCGAGACCCTCAGCCGTCTCATGGCTCCCATCGCGCCCTTCTTCAGCGAGCGCATGTTCCTCGACCTCAACGCCGTCACCCACCGCCACAACGTGGAGAGCGTGCATCACTTGGCCTTCCCCGAATACAATGTCGAGATGGTCGACAAGGCCCTCGAGGAGCGCATGCAGCTGGCCCAGAAGGTCTGCTCCATGGTCCTCGGCCTGCGCAAGAAGAGCAACCTCCGCGTGCGTCAGCCGCTCCAGAAGATTGTCGTCCCTGTGCGCGACGAGGCCATGAAGGCCCAGATAGAAAAAGTGCAGCACCTCATCTGCTCCGAGCTCAACGTCAAGGCCGTGGAGTTCCTTGCTGCCGACAACGACCTCCTGGTCAAGAAAATCAAACCCAACTTCAAGACCCTCGGCCCGCGCTACGGCAAGGTGATGAAGGCCCTCGGCGCCGCCATCCTGGCCTTCAGCCAGCAGCAGATCAACGCCCTCGAGGCCGACGGCCGTTGCATGGTCAGCGTCGACGGCACCGACTGCGAAGTGCTCCTCACCGACGTCGAGATTGCCACCCAGGACATCCCCGGCTGGGTCGTCGCCAACGACGGCAGCCTTACCGTGGCCCTCGACATTCAGCTCACCTCCGAACTCATCGACGAAGGCATCGCCCGCGAGCTGGTGAACCGCATACAGAACATCCGCAAGGAAGGCTTCGACGTCACCGACCGCATCGTAGTCGAGCTGCAGAGCGGAGAATGGGACAACGCTGTCAATGCCCACCGCGACTACATCTGCTCCGAGACCCTCTGCACCTCCCTGACCCTCGTTCCCGAGGTGAAGGACGGCCAGCAGGTCGAAATTATCGACGGCAAGCCCACCGCCATTGCCATCCGCAAGGCATAATGATGTCGGAAGTTATAAAGAAAAGAGCATTCCTATGGGTATGCTCTTTTTTATTTCTTTCTGATTTGTATGGATTTGCATTATATGCTTCATCTGGTGAGCCCGTTGTAAAAATGGTCCGGCAGAAAACATAAATTATTTCTTCTCTGTGACACACGAAAAAAGTCGGTTGTGCGTTATGAAAGGAAAACGGATACTTGAACAATATTTAACTATATAATAAGACTGAAATGAAGAGATCTACATTATGTTTCGCGCTCGCGGCCCTGCTCATGGCCGGGTGCAGCCACGACAAAGAATTCACCACACACAGCATCAGCGGCACGCAGTGCTACCTGCTGACCTACGACGAACAGATGGGCCCCTGGGGCAACACCCTCGCCCTGAAGAAGACCTTCGAAGTGGAATGGCCCGCCAAGGGATTCCTCTCCGCCAACGCCGAGCGTGAGCTCATAAAACTCTGCTTCGACGACAGCACCTCCACCAATGTCGACGAAGCCGCCCGCGAGTGGCTCACCAAGCCCTACATCTATGTCGACGACGGCGTGGCACCGAATGTCGAGACCGTCGATACCCTCGACGAGAGCAGAGAGTACAGTTACATGGCCGTGCGCTGCAACAGTACGCACGACAGCTCACTGGCTACTTTCCACGTCGGCATCGAGACCTTCGGCGCCGGCGCCGCACACGGCATTTACTCGTCGCACACGCTCACCGTTGACCTCGAGAGCGGCAATGTTGTCCGCCTCACTGACCTCGTCAGCGACACCAACCTCCTCTGTCAGGCCATTGCCCGTGCCATCTTCGATCTCGAAGCCAACAAGGACATCCGCGAGTGCCTCTTCGACGAGTACCGGAACGCCGACCGTATGCCCATGCCCGCCAGCTTCTTCGTCGACAGCTCTCGCAACAACATTACCGTCAGCTACGACCTCTACCACATCCAGCCCTACGCCTGCGGCATCCCCTCGGTGGTGCTGCCCATCTTCTGGCTCTCCAAGCACGTCGAGCTCACCCCCTACGCCAAGCGCCTCTTCGGCCCCGAAAGCTATATCAAAGAATAACATAATAGCATACATATAATAAAATGCCGGCATGATGCCGGCGCTCCAAAAAGACAATGAATACCATACCCGTTTTATTGCTCACCGGCTACCTCGGCAGCGGCAAGACCACCCTGCTCAACCGCATCCTCTCCAACCGCCGCGGCATCCGCTTCGCCGTCATAGTCAACGACCTCGGCGAAGTCAACATCGACGCCGACCTCATCGAAAAAGGCGGCATCGTCGGCCAGAAAGACGACAACCTCGTCGCCCTACAGAACGGCTGCATCTGCTGCACCCTCAAGATGGACCTCGTCGAGCAGCTGCGTGACATCACGTCGCAGCGCCGCTTCGACTACATCGTCATTGAAGCCAGCGGCATCTGCGAGCCTGCACCCATTGCACAAACCATTTGCTC
>DGTB01000156.1:4223-5884 GCA_002394185.1 Bacteroidales bacterium UBA4347
CCATCGCGCAGACCATCTGCTCCATGCCCACCATGGGTCCCGAGTACGTCCGCGACGGCGTGCCTGTCGTCGACAGCATCGTCACCGTCGTCGACACCCTCCGCATGCGCGACGAGTTCGGCAGCGGCAAGAACCTCCTCAAGCCCGGCCTCGCCGAGGACGACATCGAAAATCTCGTCATCCAGCAGATCGAGTTCTGCAACATCATCCTGCTGAACAAGGCCTCCGAGGTCCCTGCCGACGAGCTCGGCCGTATCCGCGAAATCATCCGCGCCATTCAGCCCAAGGCCGAAATCATTCCTTGCGACTACTGCGACATCGACTTCGACCGCATCCTCCACACCGGCCTCTTCGACTTCGACCGCGTGGCCACCTCCGCCGCCTGGATTGATGCCATCGAAGGTCACCACGACGATGACGACGACGAGGAGAAGGAAGAACACGAACACCACCACGGCCACGACGATGATGACGAGCACGAACATCACCACCACGAACACCACCATCATCACCACCACGACGAGGGCGAGGCCGAAGAGTACGGCATTTCCACCTTCGTCTACTACCGCCGCGAGCCCATGAACATCTCGCGCTTCGACGAATTCGTCGCCCGCCACTGGCCCGCCGGCGTCATCCGCGCCAAAGGCATCTGCTGGTTCCTCTCCGAACCCGACACCTGCTACCTCTTCGAGCAGGCCGGCAAGCAGGTCTCCCTGCGCGACACCGGCCAGTGGTACGCCACCATGCCCGACGACGAACTCCTCGACTTCATGCGTCGCACCCCCGACCTCCAGCGCGACTGGGACGACACCTATGGCGACCGCATGCAGAAACTTGTCTTCATCGGCCAGCACATGGACCGCCAGGCCATCACCGCCGCCCTCGACGAGTGCCTGGCAAAGTCTTATTGAAATATATTTGGCCATGTGCGTGAAAATGTGTAATTTTGCACTCGGAAACGAATAAACAACATACCCTATGAAACAACAGAAAGATATCATGAAAGGCCTCAAGCCGGAGCGCGTGTGGCACTGGTTCGGTGAAATCATGCAGATTCCGCGGCCCTCGAAGCACGAGGAGCGCATCTCCGCCTGGCTCGTGCAGTGGGGCAAGGACCACGGCCTCGAGACCAAGAGCGACCGCCTCGGCAACGTGCTCATCCGCAAGCCCGCCTCCAAAGGCTACGAGAAGAGCCCCTGGGTGGCCCTGCAGGCCCACATGGACATGGTCTGCGAGAAGAACAGCACCAAGCAGTTCGACTTCATGAAGGACGCCATCCAGCCTGTGCTGGACGGTGAGTGGCTCACCGCCGACGGCACCACCCTCGGCGCCGACGACGGCATCGGCGTGGCCACCATCCTCGCCATCCTCGAGGACAAGAAACTGCAGCATCCCGCCCTCGAAGCCCTTATCACCGTCGACGAAGAGACCGGTCTCACTGGCGCTAACGGATTGAGCAAGAGCTGGCTGAAGAGCGAGGTGCTCCTCAACTTCGACGACGAGGACGAGGGCGAGTACTGCATAGGCTGCGCCGGCGGCATCGACACCACCGCCGAGATGGACTACAAGCTGGTGCCCGCCGTGAAGGGTCACAAGGCCTTCCGCGTGAAGGTGAGCGGTCTGGTGGGCGGCCACAGCGGCGACGACATCAACCGCGGCCG
>DGTB01000196.1 GCA_002394185.1 Bacteroidales bacterium UBA4347
TAGAACTTGAGGGCGTTGCCGCCGGTGGTGGTTTCCGGATTGCCGAACATGATGCCGATCTTCTCACGCAGCTGGTTGATGAAGATGCAGCAGCAGTTGGTCTTGCTGATGGTGGCCGTCAGCTTGCGCATGGCCTGGCTCATCAGGCGCGCCTGCAGACCCACCTTGCTGTCGCCCATGTCGCCGTCGATCTCGGCCTTGGGCGTCAGGGCGGCCACGGAGTCGATAACGATGATGTCGATGGCTCCCGAACGGATCAGGTTGTCGGCAATCTCGAGGGCCTGCTCGCCGTTGTCGGGCTGCGAAACGAGGAGGTTGTTCACGTCCACACCCAGTTTCTTGGCATAGAAGCTGTCGAAGGCATGCTCGGCGTCGATGAATGCGGCGATGCCGCCGTTCTTCTGGCACTCGGCGATGGCATGGATGGCCAGGGTGGTCTTACCGGAACTCTCGGGACCGTAGATCTCGATGACGCGTCCGCGGGGGAATCCGCCCACGCCCAGGGCCATGTCCAGGCTGATGCTGCCGGTCGAGATAACGTCCAGCTGCTCGTCCGGACGGTCGCCCAGCTTCATGATGGAGCCCTTGCCGTAGCTCTTCTCAATCTTGTCCAGCGTGCTCTGCAGAATCTTCAGCTTTTCCAGCTTCATCGCATCGGCGTCGTTCACTTCTTTTGCCATAATGTTCAATCGTTTAATGTGTTATTATTTATGTTTGCTTGTTGTCAATAGGTGCAAAGATACGCATAAATGTCGAAACGGCAAAATGTTTTTTGCCGTTTCACTATAAAAAGTCTATATTCCAATAATTTAGTAGATAACGCCGTCATCCCACATACATTTCACTTGGCAAAATATTTTTCAGTTTCACTCCCCGAAGATGTCCGACTGCTTCAGCAGGCGGACGGTGTGCTGCTTGCCGTCGGCGGTGGTGAGGGTGAGGAGGTAGGTGGCTTGGGGGCGGGAGGTGAGGTCGAGAGAGTAGCGGTTGGGGCCGTCGGGGGTGAGGCGGACTTCTTCGCGGCGGCCCATTATATCGGTGAGCCACGCGGTGGCAACCCCGTTTTCAACTTTCAACTCTCCGCTTTCAACTCTAATCTTCACGCTCTGCCGGAAGGGGTTGGGGTATGCCACGAAAGCGTTTCCACCCTCCTCCAACGTGATGCTCACATTGCCCGTGTCGCCTGAATATACATACGGTGTCATAAACGCCGTGTCAATGTATTTTGCGGTGTATGCCAAGCTATGACCATTGCTGTTAAGTGAAATGTCGCCGAATGTCATATCTGAGGATGTATAGCCAGAAATATAAAGGATACTATCTTTTAGGCAGAGACTTGTGCTTGGCTCGGCGTATTGTTGGGTCGCAGAATTAAAATCAATGTATTGCAAGGGGGCGCCGTTATAGTCCCATATGTAGATTCCCTTTCCAGCCTGTGATTGTTCAACATTAATAGTCTGATTTTGAAACTGAATGTCGTTTTGGTATGCAATGGGGGCAAACACTCGGTTTTTCTTGCAGATAATACTGGAATAATGAGGAATACGGCCTCGCATGGTGGTCATCGTTGAAGACCTAGCATATCCATATGAGACGAAACGGCCAGTCTCTTTGTCAAAGCGTAGTACTATAGCATTCTTTTGCAATTCGATTTCGGTTGAGTCAATGTAAAATACTTCATTATTATTATTGAATACCGACGAGGAAACAAATATAGACGAAGAATCTTCGTCTATCGTCATGGAATGAAAAATCCCATGACGATAGATAAGCCGCAAGTCTCCTGCCAGTTCTCCATACTCTATCTGTTTGATATAAATTGGAATCAATGTGCTATCGTATTTCAATATAAAAGTGTTCTGATAGGCAGATGTATGCAATACCAGAGAAGGTGCATCTTTAACTATACATTCACTATTGGTGGTTGTTCCAGCTGTATGATTGCAGACATACAGACATCCTACGGAATCAATAATCATCTTCCCTAGAGTTTCGAAACTGTTCCATGGGGTATTCCCTTCAAAAAGGTATTGAAAATGCAAAAGAGTATTAAAATGAGGGGCAAATTTCACTATTCTGTAATTTGCAGATGTGGGGGTGTTTTGAGGATAAATACAGAAGCGAGGCTGTCCGTCAACAATGAACACAACTCCAGTTAGCAGTCCATTTTCTACAGAGTGATAGTTATATACTGAGTCATCAAGAAGAGATACCATGTCCACCGCCGCATGACCCATATAAATATTTCCTTCTCTATCAATGCAGAATGGACCTTGCTGTAAGGCATCACAGACAATAATGTTTGTGTCTATAGCATTACCACTTTGACGGTCCAACGTGACAAGATTGTCATTTTCATCTCTATATGCTATTTGCAAGAAATGATGTTCTAAAAGGTTTCCATCTAAATCCAATATAGCCATAATGGTTACAGCATTGGTGCTTACGCCATCCAGTGTCAATAGAGGTGAACCATTATCTCCCGTAATCAGTGTGTCAAGATAATATAAATACTTATCGGAAGACCGTGGTATACAAACCTGCCCCATAAAATACAATGCGCTATCTCCAATTATTTGGATGTCTGTTATATTGCATGGAGCGTAGTCGTTGGCATGTAAAACTTTTTTCCACACGACCTGCCCATTTGGAGAGAACTTGACAATTGCTGCGTTTGGATTGTCTGCTGATGCCCCATTGGGCATGAACGGCAGCAGGTCTTGGCCGTCAATGGTGGCGCCGTTGGCGAACTGTCCTGCAACATAGAGGTTGCCGTGGGAATCGGTGACGGAACTGACGATGTAGTTCCAGAATTTGCCCGTCGGTTCCTGCCCGGAGTAGGTCTTCACCCAGTCGAAATGCTGGGCATGGGCGGCGAGGGCGGCGAGGGTGAGCATCGCCAAAAGGAGTGTCTTTTTCATTGTGTGTCGTTTTTCGTTAGACATACTATCCGTTCTGACTATATAGACACAAAAAAGGGTGGAAAATTTCACTCACCCCTCTTTTTTATGAAATTTTAACACTTCTACACCCCTACATCCATGCCCAGCGGACAGAATGCATCCTCCCGCCGGTGGGGGCGTTTATTGAATGATTAGTTGCCGGAAATGTCTATTTTCAGGCTACGGATGCGGAGGGCTGACTGGCGGATTCGCTCTTCGCTGACGGTGCCGTCGGCAACGAGTTTCTTGATGACCTTCACCACCTTGGGCACCAGGTCGGGGTCGTAGTGGCCGCCGTTGTTGCTCAGGCAAAGCAGGTCGGCACCGGCCTCGAGAGCCATGCGTACGGTCTGCTCCAGGCTATACTGGCCGCTGATGGCACCCATGGCCAGGTCGTCGGTGACGATGACCCCCTGGAAGCCAAGGGTGTCACGCAGGTAGGAGGTAATCTTCGGCGACAGCGAGGCAGGCAGCCCTGCGGGGTCGAGCTGACGGTTGATGACGTGGGCGGTCATTACCATCATACCCCTTCCCCCTTCGGGGACTTCCCCTGTTTCAGGGGAAGAGCAGAGTGCGCGGTAGGGGGCCAGCTCGCGGCGCTGCCAGGTCTTGGTGACGTCGACCAGGCCCTTGTGGGTGTCTCCCTTGGCGCTGCCGTGCCCGGGGAAGTGCTTCAGGCAGCTCACAACGCCCTTTGCCCTTTGCTCCTCGATCCACACTTCGCAGCAGCGGGCCACCGCAGCGGTGTCCGCCGAGAAAGAGCGTTCGATGGCGCCGATAACGGGGCAGGAGGGGTTGACGTTGACGTCGGCCACCGGGGCGAAGTTGAGGTTGATGCCCAGCGAGGCAAGCATCCCGGCGGTGAGCCGCGCCTGGCTCCGCACGCTGTCGATGCCCAGGGTGGCGCTCCGCTGGGCCGTGAGGGTCTTGGGGAAGCCGTAGCGGGTGCCGAGGCGCGAGACGTAGCCCCCCTCCTGGTCGATGCCGATGAGCAGGTCGGGGTTCAGGGCCCGCAGCTGGGCGCAGAGGGCTTTCACCTGGCCGACGCTGCGGATGTTGCGCCCACGGGTGCCCGTGGGGGCGTCGTAGTCGAAGAGGATGACGCTGCCCACATGGTAGTCCCGCAGGTCGCGGTAGATGTGGTCCGTGCTGTCGACGGCCGTTCCCCGGAAGCCCACGAGGAGCATCTGGCCGATGGCCTCGTCCAATGTGTATTCCGGCGCTCCCGGCACTTCCAGAATCTCCGGAACTTCCGGCCTTGCAGGCCCTTTGCAGGCCATCAGGCCTATCAGGGCGGTTATCAAGAGTATTGTTTTCATCCTTCGAAGGGTATGCGGTGTGCGATGCTGCGGCCGAGGGTGATCTCGTCGGCGTACTCCAGGCTGTCGCCCACGGCAACGCCGCGCGCCAGGGTGGTCACCTTCACGCCCAGGGGCTGCAGCAGCTTGTTGATGTAGTAGTTGGTGGTGTCGCCCTCCATGGTGGTGGGCAGGGCCAGGATGACCTCCTCCACCTTGTGGGGCACGCCGGTGCGTACACGCTCGACGAGCGAGGCAATCTCCAGGTCGCTGGGGCTGATGCCGTCGATGGGCGAAATGACGCCGCCCAGCACATGGTACAACCCGCGGTACTGCTGCGTGTTCTCCACGGCCATCACGTCCTGTACGTTCTCCACCACGCATACCAGACCTCGCTGGCGTTTCTCGCTGGCGCAGATGGGGCACACCTCGGTGTCGCTCACGTTGTGGCAATGGCGGCAACGGTGCAGGTGGGTCTTCAGGTGCATCAGGCTCTCGCTCAGCTCCCGCACCTTCACCTCCTCCTCGTTCATCAGGAACAGCGCATACCGCAGCGCCGACCGTTTGCCCACGCCCGGCAGCCCACTCAGCTGCTCCACAGCCTCCTCCAGTATTTTCGACGGTAGGTTCATTAGCCTTACACCAGCTTCATACTCCGCTTGATGCTCTCGATCTTGGCGTCGAGGGCGTCGTTGGTCTTGTCGAAGCATTCGGGGCAGCAGAGGTCGGCCTTGACGCTGAAGTAGAACTTGATCTTGGGCTCCGTGCCGCTGGGGCGCACGGTGATCTTGTTGCCCTTGTCGGTGAAGAACTGCAGCACGTTGCTCTTCGGCAGGTCAATCTTGGTCACCTTGCCGGTCAGCAGGTCCTTGCTCTCCAGCACCTGGTAGTCCTTGATGCAGACAACCTTCTCGCCGTCGATCTCCGCGGGGGGATTGGAGCGGTAGTCGCGCATCATCTGCTGTATCTCCTCGGCGCCGCTCTTGCCTTTGCGCACCACGCTGACGAGGCCTTCCTTGTAGAATCCGTACTGGAGGTAGATGTCCACCAGCACGTCGAAGAAGGTCTTGCCCTGCTCCAGCGCCCAGGCTGCTATCTCGGCAATCATCGAGCAGGCGGACACGGCGTCCTTGTCGCGCACAAAGTCGCCAATCATGTAGCCATAGCTCTCCTCGCCGCCGGCGATGAAGGTCTCCACACCTTCCAGCTCGCGTATCTTGCCGCCGATGAACTTGAAGCCCGTCAGCACGTCGTAGATCTTGATGCCCGCGCGGGTGGCGATGTCGGCCGGCAGCTCGCTGGTGACGATGGTCTTCACCATGAACTCGTTGCCCGTGAGCAGCTGCTTCTCCTGCCACTGCTTGACAATATAGTAGAAGAGCACGCTCATCGTCTGGTTGCCGTTGAGCAGCATCCATTCGCCGTCGGGTTTCTTCACGGCCACGCCCACGCGGTCGGCGTCGGGGTCGCTGGCAAACACTATGTCGGCGTCAATCTCCTTGGCCAGGTCCACGGCCATCTTCATGGCGGCATGCTCTTCGGGGTTGGGGCTGGGGGTGGTGGGGAAGTTGCCATCGGGAACGGCCTGCGCCTCGACGACATTGACATTGGTGAAGCCCAACTGCTTCAGCATGCGCGGTATGAGCACGATGCCGGTGCCGTGCAGCGGCGTGTAGACTATCTTCACGTCGTGGTGCTTCTTGATGACCTCGGGGTTCAGCGCGTTCTTCTCCACGCGGGCCAGGTACACCTTGTCCACATCCTCGCCGATGATGGTGATGTTCTTCTCGCCACCCTTCATCTTCACATCGGAGACATGCTTGATTTTCAGCACCTCGTCGATAACGGCCGTGTCGTGCGGCGCCGTCAGCTGGCAGCCGTCGCTCCAGTAGGCCTTGTAGCCATTGTACTCCTTGGGGTTGTGGCTGGCGGTGAGCATGACGCCCGTGTGGCAATGGAAATGGCGCACGGCGAAGCTCAGCTCCGGCGTGGGACGCATGGACTCGAAGAGGTAGACCTTGAAACCGTTGGCGGCAAGCACGTTGGCCGTAATCTCGGCAAACTCGCGGCTGTGGTTGCGGCTGTCGTGGCTGATGGCGGCACGCAGCTCGGCCTCGCCGGCAAACTGCTTCTTCACGTAGTTGGCCAGGCCCTGGGTGGCCATGGCCACGGTGTACTTGTTCATGCGGTTGGTGCCCACACCCATGATGCCGCGCAAGCCGCCGGTGCCGAATTCCAGGTGGCGGTAGAAGCTCTCGTTGAGCTCGTTGGGGTTGTTCATCATGTCGCGGATGGCCTGCTTGGTGGCCTCGTCGTATTCGCCTTCGAGCCAAGACTTCACATTCAGCTTGGCACTCTCGTCGATGTTAAGGGTATTGATGTCCATGGTATAATGTATATTTTGTTTTTATTGCATAACTCCAAAAGTGGTTTTTTATTGTGCCGATGCAATTTTTATTTGCACGGATGCTTTTTTTTGTGTACTTTTGCAAAATCAAACCCTCGATATGAAAGTCGCCGAAGCCATAGACCGGTTCCACAACTACATCGCCAACGAACGCCGCCTGGCGCCGGGGACGGTGCACAACTACATCCTCGACCTCGAGGACCTGGCCCAATGGCTCTCGGCCCAGCAGATCACCGACCTCGACGACCTCACGGCCCGTGAGGTGCGCTCCTGGCAGATGGACCACATGGACCGCGGCGAGAACCCCGGCACCGTCAAGCGACGCCTCTCGTCGCTCAGCAGCTTCTTCCGCTACCTGCGCCGCCACGGCCTCTACGACCGCGACATCATGGCCAAGGTCGCCGCCCCCCGCCAGCCCAAGCGCCTGCCCGTCTTCTTCAAGGAGAACGAGCTGGAACATCTCTACGACGAGGGCCTCTTTCCCGACGACTTCATCGGCCAACGCGACCGCCTGATGCTCCGCATGCTCTACGAAACGGGCATCCGCCGATCCGAGCTGGCGGGCCTCCGCACAGCCTCCGTCGACCTCTCCGCACTCACCATCAAAGTGCTCGGCAAACGCAACAAAGAACGCATCATTCCCATAGAAAATGAACTTGCACACAATATTCAGCAATATCTTGCGTTAAAGGAACAGGAAAAAGGAGCGAGCGAATGGCTCTTCGTGGACCGCAAGGGACGGCAAATCAGCACCGACGAGGTCTACCGCACCGTGAGGAAGTACATGACCCTCCTCTCCAACGCCGACCGCATCAGCCCCCACGTGTTCCGCCACAGCTTCGCCACCCACATCCTCAACGAGGGAGGCAACATCCAGGCCATCAAAGAGCTGCTCGGCCACGAAAACCTCGCCACCACCGAGGTCTACACCCACGTCACCCGCGAGCACCTCCAGGAGGTTTACGCCAACGCCTTCCCCCGTGGACGCAAAAAGAGACAACAATAACAAACAACCCAATAAAAAAGGAGGATATTATGAACACTATCATTAATTCGGTCAAATTCCGCGCCGACGAGAAACTCGAGAAGTACATCAACGAAAAAGTGGCCAAACTCGACCGCATGATCGACAACGCCGACAAGTGCGAAGTGACCCTCAAGGTCGACAAGCCCGAGAGCAACAACAACAAGATTGCCGAGCTCCGCCTCTACGTGCCCGGCAAGGACCTCTTCGTCTCCAAACAGGCCGACACCTTCGAGCAGGCCGTCGCCGACGGCATCGACACCCTCAAGGTGCAAATCGAGAAATACAAAAACGCCTAAACCGCCCTCGGCGGCAGTGCCAGGCCAAACAGAGGGGCGACATGCAGTGCCATGCCGCCCCTCTTTTTTATGCCTTCTTTCAGCCGAGACGCAGTATGTCGCGCTTTGGGGCTCCCGGTTTTAACCCGGGTCAAAACCCTACCCGCGACGTGCCGGATACGGCCGTTCTTATATTGTTCT
>DGTB01000036.1 GCA_002394185.1 Bacteroidales bacterium UBA4347
ATATGAGATATGCCGTATCAGGTACGTGTCGGGTGGGTTTCGGGTGGGGGGAGGGACGGCGTTTTTTACACAACGGACACAATAAAAGGCGGAAAATGGCGTTAGAAGGAAAAAATCATAAAATGGGAATAATAGCACGGCAGAGCATCAAAGGGGCAGTGGCCAACTATGTTGGGGTGGCCATCGGTTTCTTTGTCTCTTTTTTCGTGCTGACGCGCTACCTGACGCAGGAGGAGATCGGCCTCACGCGCGTCATGGTCGACGCCGCCCTGCTCTTCTCCTCCCTCGCCCAGCTGGGCACCAACGCCAGCCTTGTGCGTTTCTTCCCGTGGTTCAAAACCCCCTCCCCCCTTCGGGGGACTCCCCCTTCGAAAGGGGGAGAGCGTGATGTTTTATTCCACTCCTCCCCTTCCCAAGGGGAGGTGCCCGAAGGGCGGAGGGGTAAAGAACCCTCTCAAGAGGGGATCCCCAACCACGGCATCTTCGGTCTCAGCGTGCTGGTGCCGCTGGCGGGCTTCTGCCTGTTCGCATTGGCATTCCTCCTCTTCCGGGAACCCCTGCTGACGGTCTACGCCAAAAACTCGCCCCTGGTGGCCGACTACTTCTACCTCATCCCCATGCTGACCTTCTTCGCGCTGTACACCACCGTGTTCGAGACCAACGCCTCGGTGCTGCTGCGCATCACGGTGCCCAAACTGGTGCGCGAAGTCGGCATACGCCTCTTCAACCTGGCGGCCTACCTGCTCTACGGCTACGACCTCATCTCGCTCGATGTCTTCGTGTGGCTCTTCTGCGGCAGCTACGGTCTGGCCATGGTGCTCAACCTGATGTACCTGCGCAGCCTGGGCCGTATATCGTTCCGCATCGACCGCGGCTTCCTCGACCGCGGCAAGGTGCGCGAGATGGCCCGCTACTCCCTCTTCATGACCGCCACGGTGCTCGCCGGCAACATACCCCTCTTCAACTCCCTCTTCCTCGGCGCCAAGGCGGGCCTGGCACTGACGGGCGTCTACACCATAGCGTCCTACATCGCCAACGTCGTCGAGGTGCCCTACCGCAGCCTCGGCGCCATCTCGCGCCCGGTGATAGCCACCGCCGTCAAGGAGGAGGACTGGGACGAGGTGAACCGCCTCGGCAAGCAGGTCAGCCTCCACCAGTTCATCGTCAGCGTCTCCATCCTCTACCTCATCTACATCAACCTCGACACCCTCTTCGCCCTCATCCCCAACGGCGCCGACTATGCCGCGGGCAAGAGCGTCGTCCTCATCCTCGGCCTGGCCAAGGTGGTCAATTCCTCCCTCTCCGTCTGCACCGACATCCTCAACTTCTCCAGGCACTACGCCTGGAGCCTCCTCTACATCGCCATCCTCACCCTCGCGGCCATCGGTCTCAACAGCGCCCTCATCGGCCCCGACGGTGCCATCGAGGGTGCCGCCAGCGCCACCCTCATCTCCTACCTGGCCTACTTCGCCCTCCTCATGCGCCACCTGTTCTGGAACGAGCGAAGAGTCAACGTCCTCACCTGGGGGCACCTCAAGATGGTGGCCATCATGACGGCCTTGGCGGCGCTCTACGTGGCATGGACCGCCATCGCCGAACCCGCCCTGGGCATGCACCCCCTCCTGGCCGCCGTGGTGCGCACCGCCATCCTCGGCGCCCTGCTGGCGGCAGCCATCCTGGGATGGAAGGTGTCGCCGACGGTGAACGCAATGGTAAAACGGCATTAAACACGAAAAAACGCTATTACAAATATGAAACGGTTATTATTGTTTTTGGCAGCAGCGTGGTGGGGGCTGACGGCGTGGGGCCAGGGAACGAACTCCGACTGTCCGGGGTTCAGGAATCCATCGAGTTTCAACACGGGTAGCTCCTACTACTACTGGACGGCGCGGGTGGGCGAGCGTACCTACTCGTTCGACAACCCGAACGACACCACGACGGGCTACCACATCATGAGCACCTGCACGTCGACAGCCGACATCTCGGGCCACGCAAACATCACCAACGCGGCGCTGCATTCGGGCTCGGATTACAGCATTCAGAATTGCGGGCACACTTTCTTCGACGCCAACGATTCGCGCTTCCAGATTATCGGACCGAGCAATGCGGGCATCGACCAGTTCACGGTGGCGCCGGGGGGCGGCACCGGGATGCCGCGCATACCGCCAGGCTACACGCACAGTGTGCGCCTGGGCGACATGCGCAACACAGGCCAAGCGCTGACAACCGACAACCTCAACCAAAACACGTCCAAGCGCGGAGCGGAGGCGCTGTTCTACACGATGTACGTCACACCGCTCAACTCTCTGCTGTTCATTAACTATGCCGTGGTGGCACGCCGTTTCAGCCACACCGCCTACGAAGCCGGAGAGTTCCTGATCAGGGTGGTGAAACAGAATGCCGACGGCACATGGCCCAACGCGCCAATCAACGACTCGATGTGGTACAAGGTGAGCGCACCGAACTTCAACGGTGCCGACCTGCCGCTGGGCTGGGAGGTCGGCGCCGGCGACGTGAACAACTGGCCCTGCACCTACGCCTACAAGCCGTGGGCCAAGGTGGGCATCAGCCTGACGCGCTACCTCTACGAGAACATCCGCATCGAGATGTACACCTCGGACTGCATCTACAACGCCGACCCCATCTACGCCTACATCTGCGGCGACTTCCAGCCCATGAGCATCGACACGTCGGGCTGCGCCAGCGCGGAGAGCAACACCATCACCACGCTGAGCGCCCCGAGGGGCCTGCTGTCGTACCAGTGGTTCGTGGCCACCAGAGGCTTCGAACTGGAAATCTACAACTCGTTCCACATGGACACCGTGTCGTTCCGCCCGGTGACGGAGGTGCTGGACAGCAACACCTACTCGCCCACGCTTTCCGACTTCGTGGTCACCGAGGGCCCCAACACTGGCGACACCATCCCGCAGCAGACCTTCATGTGCGTGATGACCTCGGCGCTGGACCCGCACAAGCCCATCAACTCGCGCGTCTACGCCAACGTAACCAACAACAAGCCCACACCCTACGCCTCAGCTGTTTCCGACTGCAATCTGACGGTTCAGCTCACAGATGAGAGCGTCACCTACAACGAAAACAACATCGACAACGATTCGACCCGCTGGATCATCTACAGCGACACCCTCTGCACCTCGGTGCTCGACACCCTCTGGGGACAACAGGTAAGCTACCGTTTCCCCACCGATGGCTACTACAAGGTCTCCATGCGCGTCAAGGTCATGGGGCGCGATTGCGGCGCCTCGACCACCACCGTGGTGCGCGCCGTGCAGGCACATCCACCCACCATCGAGCTGGCCGAGGATATCGTCTGCGAGGACGAACAAGCCGAAGTGCGCTGCACCTCGCAGTGCCACCTGCATAAGGAGTGGCACATCGGCGACAGCATCCTGCGCTCCTCGTCCTCCAACCCCCTGGACACCATCCGCTGGTGGCCCGAGCTGGGTTCCACCAACATCACCCTCACCACCACCACCGCCGACTCCCTCTGCCCCGCCACCGCCAACATCACCCTCACCGCCCTGGGCAACACCACCGTCACCTCCGACGCCCCCAACTCCATCCTCTGCCGCGGCGACTCCACGCTGCTCACTGCCAGCGGCATCGCCGCTCCCGTCTGGTTCTCGACACCCTACGACAGCCTCCTGGGCGACGGCGGCGGCAGGGAGGCGGTCTACGTCTCGCCGCAGGTCACCACCACCTACATGGTGCAACCCTCGCAATCCACACGCTGCCTGCAGAACGCCTCGGCCATCACCATCGTCGTCCTCCCTTACCCCAAACCCACCATCTGGACCTCGCGGCCCAACGTCGACATCACCAACCCCACCCTCACCATCGAGGACCGCTCGCCCTACAGCACCTCGTCGCGATGGCTCTTCAGCGACGGCCTCACCGCCACCGGCAACCACATCAGCCACACCTTCGGCACCTCCACCGACTCCGTCACCATCACCCTCGACGCCTGCAACGAGGAACGCTGCTGCGCCGACACCACCATCGCCCTGCCCGTCACCGTCACCACCTTCTGGCTGCCCAACACCTTCACCCCCGGCGAGGCCAACAACAACCGCTTCTCCTACGCTTCCACCCTTGACATCCTCACCTTCGAACTCCACATCTACAACCGCAACGGCCTGCTGGTATACCACTCCACCGACCTCCACCCGCAATGGGACGGCACCGACCTCTCCGGCAACCCCTGTCCCCAGGGAGCCTACGTCTATCACTACGCCTACACCGAAGCCACCGAGCCCGACCGCCTGCACCAGGGCCAGGGAACCGTCACCCTGCTCCGATAAAACCAAAAAGACTTAAAACTACCCACTATCTACTACCCACTACCCACTTAAAACTCAAAACTTGAAACTTAAAACTAAAAATTTTTCGTATCTTTGCACCCGTTATGTTAGATAAATTAGAAGCCATATACGCTCGCTATCAGGAAATTGAGCAACAGATGAACGACCCGCAGGTCACTGCGGACATGAAACGCTACGTCAAACTCAGCAAGGACTACAAGGACCTGCAGCCCGTGGTCAAAGCCTACCACGAGTACAAGTCGCTGCTCGACACCATCGCCGAATGCCGCGACCTGCTGGAGAACGAGAAGGACCCCGAGCTGCGCGACATGGCCAAGGAGGAACTCGCCGCCAGCCAGGAGCGCCGCGAGAAGATGGAGGACGACATCCGCATCCTCCTCATCCCCGCCGACCCCCAGGACTCCAAGAACGCCGTGGTCGAAATACGCGGCGGCACCGGCGGCGACGAGGCCTGCCTCTTCGCCGGCGACCTCTTCCGCATGTACACCCGCTTCTGCGAGAAGAAACACTGGAAGATTGAAGTCAACGACTTCAACGAGGGCACCTCCGGCGGCTACAAGGACATCTCCTTCACGGTGAGCGGCGACGGAGTATACGGACTCCTCAAGTACGAGAGCGGCGTGCACCGCGTGCAGCGCGTCCCCGCCACCGAGACGCAGGGCCGCATCCACACCTCCGCGGCAGGCGTCGTCGTGCTCCCCGAAGCCGAGGAGTTCGACGTCGAGCTTAACCCCGCCGACATCAAGAAGGAAATCTTCTGCGCCTCGGGCCCCGGCGGCCAGAGCGTCAACACCACCTACAGCGCCGTGCGCCTCACCCACGTGCCCACAGGTATCGTCGTCTCCATGCAGGACCAGAAAAGCCAGATCAAGAACATGGAGAAGGCCATGGCCCTGCTGCGCACACGCCTCTACGAGCGCGAGTACAACAAATACATGGAGGAAATGTCCAGCAAACGCAAAACCATGGTGGCCACCGGCGACCGCAGCGAGAAGGTGCGCACCTACAACTACCCCCAGAGCCGCGTCACCGACCACCGCATCGGCTGGTCCATGCACAACCTCCCCGCCTTCATGGACGGCGACATCGAGGACTGCATCGAAGCCCTCCAGCTGGCCGAGAATGCCGAAAAACTGAAAGCGTCGGTGGGTTAATCCCACCAACGCTGCCCTCGGCAGCAATGCCCCCCGCCGCCGGGATAAGATTCATTGAAAACACAGACCAAACCCAAAACCACAAAACAATGAAAAAGCTATTTTTTATCATTTCCATCGTCATAATTCCTTTTATAGCGAAGGGACAGGACACATTAATATATCCCTCACCCGATATGTTGTATTCGAGTTGTATCCACCCCGACTCTATTTACGCAATTGGAGGAGCTAACAAATGGCCCTACCGTATAGCAATCGAAAACTATGGAGAAAACACACATACCATATACGGGATAGCCGTCACCGCAAAATTCCCCATCCCTGCCAATTCGTCGCTGACATTCTATGAAAGGGTCGATAATGTTGTCAGGATTACCGACACCATAGCAGGAGAGACCGTCCCCTATCCGTTCAACTATTACATCAAATATTATCCTTATTGCTCCGCCACAACAACAGCGTCCAAAACCATTCCTTGCTTCCTCTACCTGTTCGACACCCCCCACAAAAATATAGACACCTTTTATGTGGGTTTAAACGCCCCTTGGTCTATATGGCAGGACTCCAACCTAATTTATTTATATGCAACATGGTATTGGGCACATGATGGTGAAACAGCTATGTTTATTAACGAGGACGCCCTTCTCCCCGGGCGGAGTCTTTATGACCGAAGTCGCGCTTCTGGTGTCATGGGCTCACTCTATCCCCTCATCGGGCTGCC
>DGTB01000085.1 GCA_002394185.1 Bacteroidales bacterium UBA4347
TATAAAAACAATATAAGATATGCCGTATTGAGTACCTATTATCCCCCTGTCGGGTGGGAGAGGGGGACTGTGGCAGAGGGACAAAAAAAATCCCCCGCCGCTTGCGGCAGGGGACTCCAACAAAAAAATCAAATGAAAAGTTCTGTTTTTACTTGTTGTAGCGCTGGCACTCCTTGGGGGTGACGCAGGTGCCGGTGGCGCGGGCCACGAGGATGCGCTCCTCGAGCACCTCGGCGGCGCTGGCGCTGATTTCGGGCAGGGTGCGGATAACCTTGTAAGCCTCGAACTTCATCTTGCGGCTGGTGTTGCCGACGTGGGTGATTTCGCCGTAGGCCTCGATGTAGTCGCCGGCGTAGACGGGGGCCTTGAACTCGACCATGTCGTAGGCGCAGAAGAGGCCTTCGTCGCCGTCCTGCTTGATGAGGAGTTCGGTGGCGACATCGCCGAAGAGGTGGACCATGTGGGCGCCGTCGACGAGGTTGCCGCCGTAGTGGGCGTCCTTGGCGCTCATGCGAACGCGGAGCATAGAAGTAACTGCCATAATTTTTTCTGTTTTAATTGTTTATATATTTTTGTTTAATTACTGATTTCCAATCCATAACCCATAACCCATAACCCATAACCATTAAGGTTTCACGCTTGCAAAGATACACAAATCCAGCCATCTGGCCAAATCTTTTTTTTTACCCTGTCGCCAAAACGGCGTATCTGATGAATCTATAGGACACCCATAAACTTGCGGTCGTAGGAGCGACGGGCGTGGGGATAGACTGATGTGTGGGTGCCGGTGTGGATGGTGTCGTAGCCATGAGTGTCGAGGAAGGAGAAAAGTTCTTCGTGAGTAGCAAAACGGGCATCGAACCAACCGTCGAACCAATCACCAAAGGTGGTGTTTTCCTGTATGGTGTCAGCCAGTATCTCCTTTGGTATGGTGATGTCATAGGTGCTACTGCCGTAGTCGTTCCCGTCCTTATAGTCGGACAGGCTGGTACCGCTGCGCACAATGGCGAGTTCCGTATGATGGATGGTGTCGATGCTGATATAGCCCCAATCGCGCAGCTGCAAAAGGGCGGCGGCGCTGTTGGCCTCCCGGTCACTGCCGGGATGATGGATCATCTCGAGGCTGAGCACGTAGTCGCCTTTGAAGAGGGCTGGTTTATCCTTTTTGACCCAGCCTTCGGACATCATCTGCAGAAACAGAGCCAGACCCGTCACATCGCCGTACATGCGAACCGTGTCGCCGAGGGAGGTGTCTTTGTGGAAGGCATCGGCTTGCTGCTGGGAAACGAGGCGCTTGCCATCGACGGTGAGGGTGTAGGCCTCGGTCTCCACATGGTAGTGGGTGGTCCTGTTCTCGCGAAAACAGGATGTAAGCAGCAACGCCATTGTACAAAGCATCATCAGGGTCTTTGGCATGATGTTTTTTTATTAAAAAAAAACGGGACTGCTACCAGCGTTTTGACAGCAATCCCGTTTTGACGCATTAACGCATTGGCGCGTTACTTCTTGATGATGTAGTCGACGAAGATGCCGGGGGTCTTGACGTTCTCCGGGGCGATGCTGCCGGTGGCAACGATCTCCTGGGGTTCGACGATGACGGTGTCGGCGGCGGTGGCCATCATGGGGCTGAAGTTCTGGCTGGTGCCCTTGTAGACCAGGTTGCCTTCCTCGTCGCTGATGTTGGCGCCAATGATGGCGACGTCGGCACGGACGGGCTTCTCGAGGAGATACTCCTTGCCGTCGACGGTGATTTTCTGCTTGCCGTTCTCAACGACGGTGCCGAGACCCGTCTGGGTCAGCACGCCACCGAGACCTGCGCCGGCGGCGCGGATCTGCTCGGCCAGGGTGCCCTGGGGCTGGAGAGTGACCTTCAGCTCGCCGGCGTTCATCTGGTCGATGGTGTTGTTGTTGGTGCCGATATGGGTGGCGATGAGGGCCTTCACCTGGTGGTTGGTGATGAGCTTGCCGACGCCCACTTCGGGATAGGCGGTATCGTTGCAGATGATGGTGAGGTCTTTCACATTGCGGGCAACGAGTTCGTCGATGAGGGCGATGGGGTTGCCTACGCCAAGAAATCCTCCGACCATTACGGTCATGCCGTCGTGAATTTTGTCGGCGGCCTCTTTGATAGTGACAAATTTGTTCATGATATATACTATTTTACTTATTGTTGCGTTATCTATTTCAAAATGCAAATATACTACATTTTTTGCAATCCGAAAAAAAAAATTTGCACGAATGCCGAAATATGAGTACTTTTGCACTTGAAAACTAACAAGAAAAAGAGAATGAAAAAACTGATTTTGGGGCTTGGTATAATGCTTTTTAGCACTGCCGCAATGGCCCAGGAATACATAGAACCGGTCGAAAAATGGAAAGTGGCCGAGGTGTGGGGCAACAACTACCACGGGTGGTCGTTCCATCAGGACGTGGAGGTCGATTTCACCGTCGAAGGCCAGGATGGACGCTTCACTCCCACCGACGCCGAAATTGCCGATGCCGAGTACCTGGTGCAGAAGCGCATCGCCTACGAGAACCGCGACCACTACAACCAGGGCGGCATGTGCCCCATCATCGACGAGCACATGCGCAAGTACCGCCGCCAGTATGTGGGCTTCACCAACGACCGTGGCGACCACATCATCTGGCTCAGTGGCCTCTGGGACGAGAACATGACCGACGAGCAGCTGGCCTCCGACGTCATCCTCACCCGTGGCGGATGCGGCCGTTTCTGGCACATCAAGGTGAACCTCAACACCCGCAAGGTCTACGGCCTTGAGGTCAACGAGGACGGCGACGTGCAGATTGTCCCCCGTGTCAAGAAGCCGCAGCCCCGCATCAGCAAGTCCAAACCCCGCGACCGCAAGCAGAAGATCCGCAAGACCGGCATCATCCACTCCCCCGAAGAGAAAGTGTTCAACTAAATGGAACTCAAGCCTCTCATCCTGAAATTCCTCAAGTTTGGCATTGTCGGCGCCAGCGGTGCCGTGGTCGACTTTGGCATCACGGCCCTCTGCAAGGGCATCCTCGGCATGCCGGACCTGCTGGCCAACGCCATCGGATTCACCCTCGCCGCCACCAGCAACTACTTCCTCAACCGTGTGTGGACCTGGAAGAGCACCTCCAAGGAGGTAGGCATCGAATACGCCAAATTCTTCGTTGTCTCCCTTATCGGTCTGGGGCTCAATTCACTCATCGTTTTCTTGCTGAAAGACATAAGCATTGTCCCGCGTTTTGTCGAAACCACCCTCGACTGGGACTTCTGGGTTGCCAAAATCATAGCCACAGCCGTCGTGATGGTGTGGAACTTCGTGGCCAACAACTTCTTCACCTTCCGGCAAAATAGAAAATAAACAATCAAAAACAATAAATCATCATGGAAATCCTGTCGAATAGAATCCTCAATATGGCCGAGAGCGAGACTCTCGCCATGACCGCCAAGGCTCGCGAACTCAAGGCCCAGGGCAAAGACGTCATCAGCCTCTCCATTGGCGAACCCGACTTCAACACCCCCGAAGTCGTCAAGGAAGCCGCCAAGAAAGCTATCGACGACAACTTCACCCATTATCCCCCCGTGCCCGGCTACCCCGACCTGCGCGAGGCCATCTGCACCAAGCTGCGTCGCGACAACGGCCTGGAGTACAAACCCGAGCAGATTGTCGTCAGCACCGGTGCCAAGCAGAGCCTGTTCCAGGTGGTCCAGTGCCTCATCAACCCCGGCGACGAGGTCATCATCCCCACCCCCTTCTGGGTCTCCTACAAGGAGTTCGTCCGCCTGGCCGAGGGCAAATGCGTCTTTGTGAAGACCAAACTCGAGAATGACTTCAAGGTGACGCCTGAGCAGCTCGAGGCCGCCATCACCCCCCGCACCAAGCTCATCATGTTCTCCTCGCCCAGCAACCCCACCGGCATGCTCTACACCAAGGAAGAACTGAAAGGCATCGCCGACGTGGTGGCCAAGCACGAGAACCTCTTCGTCATGGCCGACGAAATCTACGAGCACATCAACTTCGTGGGCAAGCACGAGAGCATCGCCCAGTTCCCCGAGGTGAAGGAGCGCGTCATCACCGTCAACGGCGTTGCCAAGGGCTTCGCCATGACCGGCTGGCGTATCGGCTTCATCGCCGCCCCCACGGTTATCGCCAAGGCCGCCAACAAACTCCAGGGCCAGGTGACCAGCGCCACCTGCTCCATCGCCCAGAAGGCCACCGTCTGCGCCATGCTCATGGACCCCAAGACCTCGAAGGACATCATCGACATGCGCAACATCTTCCAGCAGCGCCGCGACATGGTCTACAAGCTCCTCTGCGACATCCCCGGCCTCAAGGTTCGCCTGCCCCAGGGTGCTTTCTACTTCTTCCCCGACGTCAGCGCCTACTACGGCAAGTCGTTCAACGGCAAGAAGATTGAGAACAGCACCGACATGGCCTTCTACCTGCTCAACGAGGCCAACGTGGCCACCGTCATGGGCTCCGCCTTCGGCGACGACAGCTGCATCCGCCTCTCCTACGCCACCAGCGAGGACCTCCTGCGCGAAGCCCTCCGCCGCATCAAAGAGGCCCTGGCCAAGCTGCAATAGTCCTCAGCAGTATTATACAAACGGGGCTGCACAATCAACTGTGCAGCCCCGCTTTTTTGCTTTTAGTCGGTGGCGTCAACCATGGCGCGCCTGCTGCACCCGCTCGTACAGCTCGGGAAAACGCTTCTCCAGCGACACTGGACGGCCCTGCTCAAGGAAGCAGTGGGTGCTGGTGGCGGTGCACACCGTGCGGCCGCCAACGATCATCGTGTAGGCAAAGGTAATCTTCAACGGTGTGGTTTCGGCCACTTTGACCACAATCTCGATTACGTCCTTGAAGGTCGACGGATGCTTGTAGCGGCAGTCGACGGCCACCACGGGCGACACCACGCCCTCGGCCTCCATGCGGTCGAACCCGTAGCCCAACTGGTCCATCCAGTCCACACGGGCCTCTTCCATGAAGCGGATGTAGTTGCTGTGATGAGTGATGCCCATGCGGTCGCACTCATAGTATTTCACTTCGTGACGGTAAGGTTTCACTTCCATAACGTTACATTGTTGCTTTGACAAGGCAGAAGGCCGCGGCTTTCGCTGCGGCCCTGCTTGTATAACCCTTAATCAAACTTGGTTCAATCGGCCTCGTAGATGAGGAGCTGACCGTCGCTCCAGAGGAAGAGCAGGGGGTCTTTGTCGTGCTTCTTGCTGATCCAGCATCCGCCGCTCTCGGCATCGATGACGAGGTTGCAGTATTTGCGGTGGATCTTCTGCTCGGCAATGAGGTGGTCTTCCTTGTCGTAGACCTGCAGGTAGGTATCACCGCCGTCGCGGACGATGGCATACATGATGTCGCCGCTGATGCCGTAGGTAATCATATCGACATTGTAGGTATCCTGGACGTACTGGCGCACCACGACGACATCGGTGACATGGTAGTCATACCAGTAGCTGTTGCAGTAGAGCCAGAAGCCGGGCCAGTACCAAGGACGGGGAATCAGGGGTTCCCAGAAGATGGGGTGGCAGTGGACCACATAGCCGTGCCAGGGGTGATAGAAGTAGGGAGCGGGATGGATGGGACGGCTGCTGGGAGGCAGGGGGCCGGGATGGCCGGGGCGGGCATAGCCAGCGCTACGAGCACTGGGATTTCCACTGGGGCGCACATTGCCTGCAGGAGCGCCGCCGGGACGAGCACTACCAACATGTGCACCAGAACGTGTAGCAGAAGCATCTCCACGGCCTACACCACCACGGGCGGAGGAAGGACGTCCGGAAGAAGTACGGGAATTTGTACCTACACCACTACGTGAGCTCGAGGTTCTGTCGAAGGAACCGCGACCGGCAGGAGTGGCACCGCTACGGCTGGGGGTGGCGGAGCTACTGCGGCTTGGAGTGCCGTAAGACCCTCGCGAGGATCGGATATTGCTGCGCGTGGCCGAGCTACGACTCGGAGTCGAAGTGCTGCGACTTGGGCTGCTAAAAGAGCTTCGGCTGGAGCTACTGCTGCGACTCGGGCTGCTAAAAGAGCTTCGGCTGGAGCTACTGCTGCGACTCGGGCTACTGAAAGAGCTTCGGCTGGAACTGCTACGACTGCTTCCGCTGAAAGAGCTGCGACTGCTCGAACCGCTGAAAGAGCTGCGACTACTTGAGCTGGGACTCGACGAGCGACTTACAGATGCTGAACTGTGGCCGCCACCACTGCGGCTACCACCGCCACCGCCTCTTTGGGCCATCGCCGGCGTGAAGCTCAGTGCTAAGCCTACCATTGCCAGTGCAATCAATTTCGTGGTTTTCATATTGATACTCCTTTCTTTGTTGGTTTTTTTCCTTGTTTGTTTCTGATGCAAAAATAGATAAAAAAACCGAGGAAAATTCCTCGGTCGTTACATATTTTTCCAAAAAAGGATTTATCAGCCGACACTGCACCCGGGGGTGACGATGTCGCTGGGGGTGAGGAGCACCAGGCGGCCGTCCTTGTCCTCGGCGCTGAGAATCATGCCCTGGCTTTCGACGCCTTTGAGTTTGCGCGGAGGGAAGTTGGCGATGAAGCACACCTGCTTGCCAACCAGTTTCTCGGGCTCGGGGTAGAACTTGGCGATGCCGCTGACGATGGTGCGTGTGCCCATGCCGTCCTCGAGCTTGAACTGGAGGAGTTTGTCGGCCTTGGGTACCTTGGTACACTCGAGGATGGTGCCTACGCGGATGTCCATGCGGCCGAAGTCGTCGATGGTGACGGCTGACTTGACCTCGGCGGGTTTCCATGCGTTGAGCTCGTTTTGGGCCTTGGTGGCTTGCAACTTATCGACTTGAGCCTGGATGGTCTCGTCGCCGATTTGCTCGAAGAGCAGCTCGGGCTGGTCAATCTGGTGGCCTTCCTGCAGCAGGTCGGCACGTCCGGCATCCTTCCATCCCATGGCGGGGAGGTTCATGATGCGGTGCATCTTGTCGGCCGTGAAGGGCAGGAAGGGGGCGCAGAGGATGGCCAGGTTGGCGCAGATTTGCAGCGAGAGGTTCATCACCGTGGCGGTGAGCTCGGGGTCGGTCTTGACGAGCTTCCACGGCTCGCGGTCGGTGAGGTACTTATTGCCCAGGCGTGCCAAGTTCATCATTTCGGCGAGGGCCTCGCGGAAGCGGTAGGTCTCGATGCTGCGGCCGATGCGCTCGGGGAAGGTAGCAAGTTCTTTGACCACCTCTTCTTCCTGGGCCGACAATTTGCCCATGGCAGGCACCTTGCCGCCGTAGAACTTGTGTGTCAGCACGAGGGTGCGGTTGACGAAGTTGCCGAGGATGGCCACCAACTCGGAGTTGTTCTTAAGCTGGAAGTCCTTCCAGGTGAAGTCGTTGTCCTTGGTCTCCGGGGCGTTGGAGCAGAGGGTGTAGCGGAGCACGTCCTGCTTGCCGGGGAAGTCCTTCAGGTACTCGTGCAGCCAGACGGCCCAGTTGCGTGAGGTGCTGATTTTGTCGCCCTCGAGGTTGAGGAACTCGTTGGCGGGCACGTTGGCGGGCAGGATGTAGGATCCGTCGGCGTGGAGCATGGAGGGGAAGATGATGCAATGGAAGACGATGTTGTCCTTGCCGATGAAATGCACCAGCTTGGTGTCCTTGTCTTTCCACCATTTCTCCCAGTCGTCGCCCTTGAGCTGCTTGGTGAAGGAGATGTAGCCGATGGGGGCGTCGAACCATACGTAGAGCACCTTGCCATCGGCACCCTCGACGGGCACCTTGACGCCCCAGTCGAGGTCGCGCGTGACGGCGCGGGGCTGCAATCCGGCGTCGATCCACGACTTGCATTGGCCGTAGACGTTGGTCTTCCAGTCGCCCTTATGGCCTTCGAGTATCCACTCGCGCAGCCAGGGTTCGTCCTGGTCCAGGGGGAGGAACCAATGCTTGGTGTCCTTCAGCACGGGTTTGGAGCCGCTGAGGGCGCTCTTGGGGTTGATGAGGTCGGTGGCGTTGAGGCTGGTGCCGCAGGCTTCGCACTGGTCGCCGTAGGCGTGCTCGTTGCCGCAATGGGGGCAGGTGCCGGTAATGTAGCGGTCGGCCAGGAACTGCTGGGCCTCTTCGTCGTAGTATTGCTTGGACACCTTCTCGACGAACTTGCCCTCTTCGTAGAGTTTCTTGAAGTAGGCGGCGGCGGTCTCGTGGTGCTCCTTGCTGGAGGTGCGGCTGTAGATGTCGAACGAGATGCCCAGTTCGGCGAAGCTGTCTTTGATAATCTTGTGGTAGCGGTCGACGATGTCCTGCGGCGTGACGCCCTCCTTGCGGGCCTTGATGGTGATGGGCACGCCGTGCTCGTCACTGCCGCCGATGAACATCACATCCTCGCCCTGGGCGCGGAGGTAGCGCACATAGACGTCGGCGGGCACGTAGACGCCGGCCAGGTGGCCGATGTGCACGGGACCGTTTGCGTAGGGCAGCGCCGAGGTAACGGTGTAGCGGCGGTATTGTTTGTCTTTGTCTGTGTAAACCATTCTGATTGTGTTAATGTGTTAATTCGTTAATGTGTTAGTGGCTTGCGCAAGCATCACTCACGCATTTACACATTTACGCATTCTCCTCTTTCTTCTCTTCCTCGTCGAGGGTTATTTTCCCGGCGTTGAGAAGGATGTTGTACCAAGCGAAGAGCTTCTTGGCGTCGGAGGCGTGGACGCGGTCGCGGTCGTAGTCGGGCAGCACGGCCTCGAGGAGGGCGAAGAGCTCCTTGCCGTCGGCCTTCTTGGGGTCGAAAGCGGTGGCCTTGCCGTCGAGGTGCTTGAAGATGGCCTGCATGACGTCCTCCAGGGGGCGCTCATCGGTGTCGGTGAAAATACGGATCTCGCCCAGCGAGCTGATGCGGTCGTTCTTGAAGACGGGGTACTTCTGACCCGTGACGAGGTTTTTAACGATGGCACCGCCTTTGGTCTGCGACACCAGTTCGCTCAGGTCCGGCTTGCCGGAAATCACTAAGATGCTTGTCAAATCCATTCTAGTATCTTTTATTTAGTTTGTTTGTCCCCCAAAAACGCGCTTTTGCGATTAATATTTTTCAGGGGGTTGTTAAATCTTCTTAATATGGTATTGGCGGAGGCCCTCGATGGGGTCGGCCAACACCCCTTTGATTTCAAGGCCATGGTTCTTGGCGACAGGCTCAATGAGTGTTTTGATGCGCGCAGCAAACCCTCCAACAAGATAGAGCACCATGCAATGGGAAATCTTTAACAGATGATCCAACTGATAGTTATACCACTCTTCAAGACTGAAAAGAATCTCCGACGAGCAGTAGTCATCGTTAATATGTTCTACAGCAAACCTCGCCAGCGACGCCAGGAACCGGTTGGCGTTGGGCTGATGGTAGACAGCGTCAAGAAATTCCTCCCTCGTCATTGGATAAGCATCATGGAATCTGGAAGATATATTCCTTGGCATACACCCCGAAAGGTAGTCTTGCAGCAGGCGACGACCTACATGGTTGGCCGACCCCTCATCGCCCAGAATGTATCCCGTGCTGGGCGCCTGATAGGCAATCTGGCGGCCGTCATAGTAGCAGGCGTTGCTGCCCGTGCCGAGGATGCCCACCAGGGCAGGCTGGTCGCCAGCGGTAGCACGGCAGGCGGCGAGCATGTCGGTCTCGACGTGTATATCGCTTGTTCCAAAGGCTTTAGTGAGCCATGCAGCCACCTTCCTGCGCTGGGCAGGAAGGCCGCAGCCGGCACCGTAGAAGTGAATTGAAAATTGAAAATTGAGAATTGGAAGTTGCTGGCGCACGGCGGCACAGGCGGCCATGAACTGCTCCTCGCTGGTGAAGTGGGGGTTCAAACCCTCGGTAACTATCATGTTGCCAGACTCCACCTCCATCCACGTGGTCTTGGTGCTACCGCTGTCGGCTATCAAGATCATATGATGCCAATAATCTCGTTGATATCGTTGATTCCATGGTTCTTGCACCAAGCCTCCATGCCGTCGATAATCTTGACGGTGACGGCGGGGTCGATGAAGTTGGCGGTGCCCACCTCGACGGCCGTGGCGCCGGCCATAAGGAACTCGATGGCGTCCTCGGCGGTGCAGATACCACCCAGGCCCACCACGGGAATCTTCACGGCATGAGCCACTTGCCACACCATACGCACGGCCACGGGCTTTACGGCGGGGCCGCTCAGGCCGCCCGTGATGTTGGCCATGCAGGGGCGACGGCGCTCGATGTCGATGGCCATGCCCAGCAGGGTGTTGATGAGACTCACGCTGTCGGCACCCGCGCCCTCGACGGCTTTGGCTATCTCGGCGATGTTGGTGACATTGGGCGAAAGCTTTACTATCAGCGTCTTATGGTACACCTTGCGTACTGCCTCCACCACCTCGGCCGCCATCTCCGGCTGGGTGCCGAAGCCCATGCCGCCGTGCTTGACGTTGGGACACGAGATGTTCAGTTCGATGGCGGGAATCTTCTCCAGCGCGTCGATCTGCTCGGCCACGGAGCAGTATTCCTCGATGGAGGAGCCGCTGACGTTGACGATGATATTGGTGTCTAAATGCTTGATTCTATGATATACTTCGGAGCAGAACTTCTCCACGCCGCCGTTCTGCAGGCCAACGCTGTTGAGCATACCCGAGGGGGTCTCCACCATGCGGGGATAGGGGTTGCCCTCGCGATGGGTGCCCGTGGTGCCTTTCACCACGAAGCCTCCCAGGCGGTTGAGGTCGATGAAGTCGGCGAACTCCTCGCCGTAGCCGAAGGTGCCGCTGGCGGTCATCACCGGGTTCTTCAGCTTGAGATTGTGTATCTTGACGTTTAACATTGGTACCATTTTTTCATTGTGGAAATATCAAACACCGGACCGTCCTTGCAGACGCAGCGGTGCCCCTGGTCGGTGTCGGTCACGCAGCAGAGGCAGGCGCCGACGCCGCAGGCCATCATGTTCTCCAGGCTCACCTCGCATCGCAGACCCCGCTCGGCGGCGCTGCGGGCCACGGCCTTCATCATCGGCGTGGGACCGCAGGTGTAGACCATGTCATAGCTTTCGGCAAAGGCAGGATGCTGGGTAACAAGGCCTTTGTGGCCCAGCGAACCGTCGTCGGTGGCGATGCAGAGGCGACCGAAGGGTTCGAAAGCATCGCGCACGGGAATAAGGTTCTCGTTGCGGCCACCGAGGATGATGGTGCAGTCCACACCCCTTGCTTTCAACACCTTGGCGAGGTGGAGCAACGGGGCTGTGCCGGCGCCGCCACCCACAAGGACAGCACGGCTGCCGGCGGCGAGGCCGGTGCTGAAACCATGACCCAGGGGGTAGACCACATTGAGGCTCTCACCCTCCTTCAGTTGGGCCAGACGACGGGTGCCGTTGCCGACAATCTGCACCAGAAGAGTCATCGTACCAGTCTTTTCGTCCACATCGTGTACCGAAATGGGGCGGCGCAGCATCACCTTGGGCTCTCCCTCCACCTGCACTTCCACAAACTGGCCGGGCGCCACAGGCTGCATGGTGCCGCCATGCCCCAGCACAAGCATGAAATAACTCTCGCCCAGCTGGCGCCGATGAAGAATCTTGAAATCGTGTATCTCTTTCATCAAAATAAACTGTTTTTCCTATTGATAACGCTCCCCGGCAAAAAATATTGTGGCGCTGGATTTTTTTAGGGACGATTTGACACTTTCACCTTTCCCACGGCCTTTCATCCCCCGTTTTTCGCCCTATCATCTCCTACGATGGTAGGAGTTGGTAAGGAGTTGATAAGGACTTGGTAAGGGGTTGGTAAGGGGATAATACTTCGGATGGCATTGAAAAGCAGTTACTTATCGCCGAAAGGACGCAAATCTGCCCCGTCAGCGGAAGGAAATATGACAAAAAGGCGGTTTTTTCCCGCTTCCCCAGACGTGGTTCACGTGCGGCGACGGAACAGGCGGCGGAAGAATTTGCGCCACGAGGAACCGTCGAAGAAGGAAGAGTCTGTGGTGGCCTGGAGCGTCAGCACGATACCTATTGGCAGCATGACGAGCGACGAAATCCACATGCCTTCGGGGCCGATGGCGGACTCTCGGACGGCCTTCTCGGCTATCATGCCCACCACATAGTAGAGCACAAAGAAGCCCACCGACGCCACCAACGGCAGTCCCAAGCCTCCCTTGCGGACGATGGATCCGAAGGGGGCCCCGATGAGGAAAAGCAGCAGGCAGGCGATGGAGAGGGTGAACTTGCGGTGCCACTCGATGTAGTGGCGGTTGATGTATTCGCGGTCGCTTTCCACCATATCGGTATACAATTTGGCATCCTGCTGAGCACTGACGACGGCATTACGGGCATGCAGACGAGCCATGCGACGCTCCTTGCCAGGTAGGCTATAGAGAAGGCTGTCGACAGACACTGTCTTGGCAGCATGCTGGACGGTATCAATGGTCTTGTACTGAGCCCAAGCACGAAGGTTGCTGAGCATGTTAGTGTGGTACTGACCGATGCGTTCGCCAAGAGACTTCTCCAGTCCGACAATGGAAGTGTCCAACTGATTGATATTCATCATTTGATAGCTGCCTTTGAAGTTCTCCTCCACACTCTTGTTGAAGGCAAAAGAGGAGATGTCGAAATTGAGCGACTGCTGGCGGAAGCCAATGGAGGTCAGCGGGCGGGTACGGAAGTTTTCTCCCGAAGTTTCCTCGGAATAGGAATAGCCATCATAGAGGGTAAACTTGAGGTACATGTTGTCGGGCGAAGGCTCCATGATACCCCGTTTGGCGACAATAACGGTGGTTTCGGACATGCCGCGGGTGTGGTCATAGATAATGACATCTTGAAGTGTGCGTCCGTCATGACCTTTGGAGCCCACACGGATGACATAGCCTTCGAACTCCTTATAGTACTCGCCCGGACGGATATTGACAGCGGGCTTCTTGCGTGTGATGTCATAGAGCGTCATGCGGTATTTGAGCATGGCGGTGGGCATGACATTGTTGGCGAAATAGAAGGCCATACCTGTAAGCAACAGTACCACAGCGGCCATAGGCATCATGGCGCGGCGCACCGAAATGCCGCCAGCTTTCATGGCCACAAGCTCGTACTTCTCGCCGAAATTGCCCATGGTCATGATGGAGGCGAAGAGCACAGCAATAGGCAGTGCCATGGGGACAAAGGTAGCAGAAGCGTACATCAGCAGTTCGGCGATGACGCTGAACTCGAGTCCCTTGCCCACAAGATCGTCCACATACTTCCACACAAACTGCATCAGCAGCACCAACACCGAGAGGGTGAAGGTGAGCACCAGAGGTCCAATGAAGGAGCGGAGTATAAGACGGTCTATTTTTTTCATTGCCAAAGGTTAAAATTTACCACTCAGCCACCGCCAGATGTCGTTGCCATTGGCAAAAATCATCAGCGCCAACAGCAGGAACATGCCGATGCTTTGGGCGTAAGAGAGGAAGTTGTCCGAGGGCTTGCGGCGCGTGATGATCTCCCACAGGGTGAAGAGAATATGTCCACCATCAAGTCCCGGAATAGGAATAACGTTCATGAAAGCCAGGATGAGGGCCAGGAGGGCCGTGAGGGTCCAGAAAGCCTGCCAGTCCCACTGGTCAGGGAAGAGGTCGGCCATGGCACCGAAGCCACCCAGATTCTGTGCTCCGCCGGGAGCAAAGAGCATCTTGAGGCCAGAGACATAGGTAACCAGCTGGTTCCATCCGTGGACAATGCCTGCCGGGATGGCCTCGAAGAGGTTGTAGTCGGTATGGACAAGGAGCTTGGAGGAGAAAAGCTTGGACAGATCGTTCTCGCACTGCACGCCGAGTTTGCCCTTGCTGTTGACGGTGACAGGCAATGAGTCGAGCTGTCCCTGGCGGTAGAATCCCACCATCACCGTCTGGTCGGCCTTCTCGGCCAGGTAGGGGGTGATGTCCTGGAAGATGTGCATCGGCTGCCCGTCGAGGCTCACCACGCTGTCGCCAGCCATCATGCCGGCTTTCTCGGCAGGCGAACCCGAGACGAAGGACTTGACGACAAAGGGGGTGCGGAGAGTCATGAGCTGCTTGACACGCTCCTGATTGACGCGCTCCGCCAGGTGGCCACTGAGGTTGAGGGTGACGGTAGAATCACCACGACGAACCGTGACCTGGCGAGCATCGCCCAAAAGGAGCATCTTGTTGGCCTCCGTGTAGTCGTCCACCACCGAGTCATCGATGGAGCATATAACGTCGCCGTTCTGGAAGCCCTCGTCGAGCATTACCTCGGCATACTGGAAACCGTGGGTGGCGTTGTGCATCGGCAACTCGTCTTTGCCCCAGTGGGCGAAGATGATACCGTAGAGCAGCATGGCAGTGACGAAGTTGACCAACACACCGCCCGATATGATGCAGAGGCGCTGCCAGGCAGGTTTGGTACGGTACTCCCAGGGCTGGGGTTCGGCCGCAAGGTCTTCCTTGTCCTTAGTTTCGTCAATCATGCCCGCAATGTCGCAGTAGCCTCCGAGGGGTATCCATCCCAGGCCCCAGAGGGTGTTGTCCTGGTCCTCGGGACGCAAGTTCTTCTCGTCCCAGCTGTCGGGCGTGGTGGCGTTGAACCACAGGAAGTGCCATTTGCCATCGAACTTCTTGGCTTTGAGGATGGAGAACTTCCAATTAAAAAAGATATAGTACCTACGCACACGCGTATGGAACAGTTTAGCGAAAGCCAGATGTCCCAGTTCGTGGGTGGCCACGAGGATGGAGAGACTGAGGATAAGGGCTATCCAATTCATTGCATTCTGATGTTTTTATCGGTTAGGAAAAGGTCGTCGAGGGTGGGGTTGGCAATGAACGGGGCGCGCTGCATGGCCTCCTCTACCCTGTCGGCGATGTCGAGGAAACGGATCTTCCCGTCGATGAACTGCTGCACCGCCACCTCGTTGGCAGCGTTCATTACACAGGGCATGTTGCCTCCGCGCCCGATGGCCTGGTAGGCCAGGTCCAGACAGCGGAAGGTCTTGCGGTCGGGCTTTTCGAAGGTGAGGTTGGGATACTGGGCGAAGTCGAGGCGCGGCAGGTGGCTCTCTATGCGCTCGGGATAGGAGAAGGCAAACTGGATGGGGGTCTCCATGGAGGGGATGCCCAGCTGGGCCTTGATGCTGCCGTCGCAGAACTGCACCATGGAGTGCACCACCGACTGCGGGTGCACTACCACCTCGATGTCCTCCGCGTCGACACCGAAGAGCCATTTGGCTTCAATTACCTCCAGGCCCTTGTTCATCAGCGAGGCGCTGTCGATGGTCACCTTGCGGCCCATCTTCCAGTTGGGGTGGTTCAGGGCCTGCTCCAGGGTGACGCCCTCCAGCTGTTCGCGTGTACGTCCACGGAAGGGGCCGCCAGAGGCTGTGAGGAGGATCTTGTCGATGGCACCCTCGCCGATGAGGCATTGGAAGATGGCCGAGTGCTCGCTATCCACAGGCAGTATGGGCACATGGTGCTGCTGAGCGGCGGCAGTGACAATGCTGCCGGCCACCACCATGGTCTCCTTGTTGGCCAAAGCAATGGGTTTTCCATACTCGATGGCACGCATCGTAGGCCGCACGCCAGCAAATCCCACGATGGCAGCCAACACAAGGTCGATGGTGCTCATCTCCATAAGGTCAGCAATGGCGACCTCGCCGGCAAAAACTTTAATGCCATGGGGCTGCAAAGCCTCGCTAACCTGGGTATACTTACTTTCGTCAGCAATGGCCACGGCGTTGGGGTCGAACTCCAATGCCTGCTGGATAAGCAGGTCGGCATTGCTACCAGCGCACAGCACTTCGACGGCAAAGAGGTCGCGGTGGCGACGGATGACGTTGAGTGCCTGACTCCCAATAGAGCCCGTAGATCCTAATATAGCTATTCTTTTCGTAGTACTTATTCCTTATTATTTAGTTGAACGAGATGTATTCCTCTGGATTGACTGGCGACCCATTGACCCACATCTCGAAATGCAGATGAGGTCCTGGTTCGTGGCTACCCGAATTGCCCACATAGGCGATGGGCTCACCGGCTCTCACTGCGTCCCCCTGGTGTTTGAGGGGCATATTGGTGTTGCGATATACAGTGATGACATTTCCAGGGTGTTGTATAGAAATCACATATCCTGATTCGGCGGTAAACTGGGCCGAAACCACAGTGCCACCATAGGCTGCGTAGACTGGCTGCCCTACCGCACCACTAATATCGATGCCCAAGTGGCGGCCCGCTGCATCGAAAAGATTGAGACGATTTCCCTTTAAGGGAGGGTAGAACAAATGGGAAAGGGCAGGCGAACTCTCGGCATTGGGCACCGAGACAGAAGCCGACTTCACCTGGTAGCGGTTATCCTCGCGTTCCACTTCTTGGCGGAGCAATGAGTCTTCGACAGAGCGTCGATAGACAGTAGCCAGCTGTTGCAACGTAGCAGTGGAATCGGTGGCAATACTTTGGACATCCTCACCCATCTCCTTGCCCGACAACACCGCCTGTATTGTGTTCACAAGCCACTCTTGTTCGGCGAGTTGAGTCTCCAAAGAGTCAATCTTTCGTGCATTGACGTATGTTTGCTCCACCATAGCATTGTCGGTGTAGCCCGGAATCAATTCTCGCAACGGTGTGAAAGCGATGAGAACCGTCGTAAGAACAATGAAGACGATGACAGTGATACCAATAGTGACAAAAAGATTGGTGCCCGACAGTTGGAAGGAAAACTTCTCCTTGAAAGTGTCGGTGTCCATCACCACGAAGCGGTGCTTGTGCTTGATGACGTCGGCTACGGGTTTGCTCCGCAACCTATCCCACCATTCTTTTATCTTCATCGTTCATCTGCTGTGAAAATCGAAAGTGGAAAGTGGATGCCTTGCCTGAACGGCCAGCACTTCCACTTTCCACTTCCCATTGTCAACTATTCTTTCTGTTTAGAAGTGCTCGTTGCGGGTATCTTCAATCTTAGCCTTCTGACGAAGCACCTCGGTAATCTGACGCACTTTGTTGCGGTAGCCCTGCTCAAGCTGAGTCTTCATCAGGTTGGCATCCATGCCTTCGGCCTGGGCCTTGCCGTCAACCTGCACCATGTAGATACCGTTGGCGCCCTTGATGGGATTGGTCATACCGCTCTTGGTGGCAGCAATAACGGACTGGACCTTAGGCTCCATACCGAACTTGCCAAAGTAGTTGCCGCCGTAGGAGACACTGTCGAGAGTGTCGACGGTCATATTCACTTTGGTGGCGAAGGAGTTGATATCCTTGGCAACCTTGGCGGCCTCTTCGGCACGAGCCAACTGAAGCTCAGCCTTCTTTTCGCGGCGCACATCCTGCTCAATCATAGGACGAACCTGCTCGAGGGTAGCATAGCCTTTCTTATAGATCTCTTTCAAGGCGGGGACAATATACATGCCGTCGCATTCGTAGACCTGATCGGCCACAGCACCCATCTGGGTTTCCTTGTTGAAAGCCCAGCGCACAATCTCACGAGCGTTGTTCACACCAGGAAGGCCTTCCGACATCATAGCCACACGAGCATTGCGCACCTGCAAGTTCTCCTGCTGGGCACTGGCCTCGAACGATTTAATGGTTCGGTTCTGGGAAGCGAACTTATGAGCGGCGGTGTAGACTGCATCATTGGTAGCCTTCGAGGGGACAATCTCACGAGTGATGAGAGCAACACGGTATTTCTTGGTGGCGGGGGTCTTATCGGTGACCTTCACAATGAAGTAGCCGATACCATCAGGACGCTCATAGATGAAGTGTCCTCCAACAGGGGTGTTGACAATCTGCTCGTTGAGCACACCATAGTTGCCATCAAGCTGCCAATCCATGTCTCCCTTGGTCTCGCTCTTCTGAGGATCGTCGCTGAACTGCTCCACGGCATCCTCAAAATTGATACGGTTGGCGTTGAGCATGGCAAGCACGCTGTCGGCCAAATGCTTGGCTTGTTCCTCACTGCGGGTGGTAATGTTGCCGCCCACTTTGCTGTTGAAGATATAGATGACACTGGCGCGCAAGCTGTCGGGACGCACAGCGGTACCCATCACCTTGGCCATCATCCATTCATTACCCACAATGGCGGGCTCAATCATCGTACCAGCAGCGGCAGCCTCAATCTGGACATCCATAGGGGCGCGGAAACTACTGGCCTTGACGTAGCTGGAGTCGTAGCTGCGGCTCGACTCACCATTGACGAAATAAGGAATCTCCTCGTCTTCGATAGTCTGGAACTCTTCCCAAGTTTTCTTGACAGAGGCCTCGATGTCAGCCAAGTCTTGTGCGGTGGGGTTCACCGGATAGGCAATGAACTCCAGGTCACGCAGCTCATCAACCACGCGGAACTCATTCTTATGCTCGTCATAATATTTCTTGTAGTCAGCATCGGCAAGGGTCACCTCGTCGTCGCTCACACTCTGGAAGGGCAGAGCCACCACACGGACATTGGAGACCTCCTGGGTGTAGGCAGCCACCTTCTCGGCCAAGGTTTTAGGCATGTAGAAGCCGGAGAGAATCAGAGAGGCATACTTCTGCTGCATACGATCCTTCTTCACAGCCTTTTCCACCTCGACCCACTGCAGGCGCTGGGCAGTATCCATGGCGCTGAGGTTCTCGATGGTACGACGCACGCCGAGGGTGTCGTAAACACCTGTCTGGGGATTTGTAAAATACTGACGGAGTAAGGGGTGGATGAATTTACCAGTGTACATGTCGCCCATCTCATTGGAGGTCACCTGCAGACCCAGCATGCCAGCCTGCTCCTCGAAGAGAGTCTCTTCAACGAACTCGGCCCACACGCTCTCGCGGATGCGGCTCTGCATCTCCGAAGGAATCTGGGCCACCTGCTGCTGCATCTTGTAGTTGGTCTCGGCACGCTCGACCAACTCGTCGAAACGCTGACGCGTCATCGTCTCGCCGTTCACAGAACCCATATCGGGTATACCACGATTGTTCTTGGTCAAGTCACCAAGGATGAACGCAATAATAGCAATACCGACCAGCAGTACTGCCACCCACGAATGTTTTCTAATACTTCCAATAATTCCCATTTTGTTTAGTTTGTTTTTTAGCGCACTATGTGCTTTTTGTTATTATTTTTATTTATTTTTTTTCTTTAAATTAAGTTTGCAAAAGTACAAAGAATTATTTTTTTAGAAAAATTTTTTTTACTCCACACAATGGTTCAATTTTATAAAATACATAAAATCAGTAACGAAGAGAATGAATTTTTCTTCATCTGCAATGGATCTCCTACTGGCAAAAACAATCTACAGAACCCTCTGGCGTTCAAAAATCGAACGAAAAGGGCAACAGACTCGCCACACTTGGAAACACTCTCACGTATCCGTTCTTCAGGTAGCACAACACACGCAACGGATGCTTCTGACGTTGCTCGTATTCCATCAATACCTGACGGCAGGCGCCACAAGGCGATGCCTCACATAATTCTCCCTTTTCGTTCCTGCCCACAATAGCCAAAGTCTCATACACTTGCACATCTGGACGTTGAGCCGAAGCGGCAAAAACAGCCGTCCTCTCGGCGCAAAGACCAGACGGGTAGGCTGCATTCTCCTGATTGTTGCCACACACCACTGTGCCGTCAGCCAGCCGGAGTGCCGCCCCTACATGGAAGTGCGAATAGGGAGCGTATGCCCCGTCGGCAGCCTCGACGGCCTTCTGCATCAACTCGCGGTCAGCTGCATCCGGCAAATTCGACAATTCAAACTCTTGATAATTGATAACCAATTCTTTATCCATATATTTCAAATTTTTTCTCATTGCAAAATTAATCAAAAAAAACAATCAAAGAAACCATTTTTTTAACTATCACATAATCAGCACTATCTCCTTATCATCTCCTTACCAACTCCCACCCAACTCCTACCCAACTCCTACCATTGTAGGAGATGGTTGGTCGATGGTAAAGCCGTCGAAGGGTGAAAAAGTCATATACGTAGCACACAATATTCTGTCGAAAAATACGTTTCTCGATAGCCAGTGTTTTACAACCACCCATGCAGGCCAACCGCACATATATTGCCATCGACCTCAAGTCGTTCTACGCCTCGGTAGAGTGCGTGGAGCGGGGCCTCGACCCATTGACTACCAATCTGGTGGTGGCCGACGCCAGCCGAACGGAGAAAACCATCTGCCTGGCAGTAACGCCGTCGCTCAAGGCCTATGGTATCGGCGGTCGTGCGCGGTTGTTCGAGGTAGTGCAGCGCGTGCGGCAGGTCAACGCCCAGCGGCGGCGCAATGCCCCTGGCTATCAGCTGCAGGGCGAGGCCACCGACAGTCGTGACCTGGCTGCGCACCCCGAAAAGGCCCTGGGCTATCTGGTGGCGCCGCCTCGCATGGCCTACTATATTGATTATAGCGCCCGTATCTACAGCATATACCTGAAATACATAGCCCCGGAGGACATCCATGTCTACTCGGTCGACGAGGTGTTCATGGACGTCACCAACTACCTGGGAACATACAAGATAACGTCCCATGAACTGGCTCGTCGCATGATTGCTCATGTGCTGCGTGAAACCGGCATCACGGCTACCGCCGGCATCGGCACCAACCTCTACCTTTGCAAGGTAGCTATGGACATCGTTGCCAAGCATATACCCGCCGACAAAGACGGCGTGCGCATCGCCGAGCTGGACGAAATGAGCTACCGCCGTCTGCTGTGGAGCCACCGGCCGCTGACGGACTTCTGGCGTGTCGGTCACGGCATTGCGCACAAGCTTGAGGCATGCGGTATGCACACCATGGGCGACGTAGCCAGACAATCTATTGATAACGAATCACTACTGTACAAACTCTTCGGTGTCAACGCCGAGCTTCTCATCGACCATGCCTGGGGTTGGGAGCCGTGCACCATGAAGGCCATCAAAAGCTACCGTCCGCGCAGCAACTCCTTCAGTTCCGGCCAGGTGCTCTCCGAACCCTATACCTTCAAAAAAGCGCGCGTAGTAATGCGCGAAATGGCCGACGCCATGGCCCTCAAACTGGTGAGCCTCCGACTGGTGACCAACCAGATTGGCATCTACGTCAACTATGACGCAGAAAGCTTGAAACAAGGTACTTACACCGGTGATATTGTGGACGACTACTATGGTCGCAACGTACCCAAACCAGCTCACGCCGGTGCCAACCTCCCCCACCCCACTTCCTCAGCGCGTATCCTCACCGAGGTTGTAGTGCAACTCTTTGACCAGTGTGTCAATCCAAAGCTCCTTGTCCGTCGGCTTACCATCACTGTCAATCAAGTGATTGATGAAAACGACAGCAGTGTCACCCACCCGGTGACGCAACTCGACATGTTCACCGACTATGAACAATTGGAACGCGAGCAGAAGGCCGTGAAGTCCGCCCTCGACAAGGAGCGGCGCATGCAAGAGGCCGTGCTCAATATCAAGCGCAAGTTCAACAAGAACGCCATTTTCAAAGGCATGGACCTCGAGGAGGGGGCCACCGCCCGCGAGCGCAACAGCCAGATAGGAGGGCACAAGGCGTAGTTAAGAGTTATGAATTAAGAGTTTAGAGTTATGGAATACGACGATATCATCAACCTTCCGCACCATGTGTCAACCCACTTTCCGCGCATGAGCCTGGAGAACCGCGCCGCGCAGTTTGCACCCTTCGCCGCACTGACGGGCCTCGAGGCCGCCATCCGTCGCGCGGCGCAGCACCCCGACGAACAGGTATATTTCGACGACGACATGATGCAAAGTCTTTACAATGAACCCCTTGACGAGTAGCAAAATATGAACCACACCGACAATATTTCCCCCATCATAGGCCTCTCCCCCATGGACGACATCACCGACCTCCCCTTCCGCCAGCTGTGCAAGGAGATGGGGGCCAACCTGTTGATTACGGAGTTCATAGCCTCCGAAGCCCTCAACCGCGACGCCGAGAAGAGCATGCGCAAGATGCGTTTCACTCCGGAGCAGCGGCCCATTGGCATTCAGGTGTTTGGCGCCAACGAGGAGGAGCTGCTGCAATGCCTCGAGGTGGTGGAGCAGGCCGAGCCGGATTTCATCGACATCAACTGGGGATGCCCCGTGCGCAAGGTGGCCGGCAAGGGGGCCGGCTCCGGCATCCTGCAAGACATACCTAAAATGCTTAGAATCACCGCCGCTATGGTGCAGCGGGCGCACCTGCCGGTGACCGTCAAAACCCGCTTGGCGTACAATGCTGATTCCATGCCAGTTACCGATTTTGCCGAAGCGCTTCAGGACACAGGCATTGCGGCCCTCAGCATCCATGGACGCACTAAGACTCAGATGTATAGCGGCGTTGCCGACTGGACCATGATCGGGGAGGTGAAGCGGAACCCCCGCATCCACATCCCGATCTACGGCAACGGCGACATCACCTCGGCCACGCAAACCGTTGATAACATGAGTCGTTACGGTGTCGACGGGGTACTTATCGGCCGTGGCGCCATCGGCAACCCTTGGATCTTTGAGCAATGCCAGCGTGCTCTGCAGGGACTGCCCGAGAGGGAGATCACCGTGGCCGAGCGCGTGGCCGTCTGCCGTCGCCATCTGCAGGCAGCCATCGACTTCAAGGGCGAACGCACGGCCATCTTCGAAATGCGCAAGCACTATGGCAACTACTTCCGTGGACTCTTCAATTTCAAGCCGTTCCGCCTCGCCCTTGTCGCCACGCCCACAGCCGAGGCCACCTTCGAAGTCCTCGACCGCATTGCCGAACACTATGCCACACAATAAATATTGCTTTTTGTCGTTACAAGGAACGTTATGGAAGAAAAGAACATAATAGAAATCAAGAATAAACGCGCCGCATACGAGTACTTCCTCATGGACGAGTACACGGCAGGTATCGTGCTGATGGGCAGCGAGATAAAGAGCATCCGCGAGGGCAAGGCCAACCTGAGCGACGCCTGGTGCACCTTCGTGGGCAACGAGCTGTTTGTGCGCGACATGCACATCTCCGAGTACAAGTTCGGCTCCTACTGGGGCCACCAGGCCAAGCGCGACCGCAAGCTGTTGCTCAACCGTCGCGAGCTGCGCAAGCTGCAGAACAAAATCAAGGAGCGCGGCTACACCATCGTGCCCGTGCTGCTTTTCGTCAACCCCCAGGGCTATGCCAAGCTCACCATCGCCCTCGCCAAGGGTAAACACCACTACGACAAGCGCGAAACCATCAAGGCCAAAGACTCGCGTCGCGACATGGAAAGGGAGTTGGCATAGCGGAGTAGTTAAGTAGACAGTAGTTAAGTAGTTAAGAGAGATGAAGGTTTTTAAGTTTGGAGGAGCATCGGTCAATAGCGCCGACGCCGTGCGCAACATGGCGCATATCGTGCAAACACACTTGGAATCAGAACCTTTGGTGGTTGTGGTCTCCGCCATGGGCAAGACCACCAACCTGCTGGAGAAACTCGTGCCCGGAAGTCCGGAGTGCGAAACGCAAGGCCAGGCCCTGCGCAAGCAGTTGGAGGACTACCACCTTGGCATTGCCAACGGACTGATTCCAAACGACAAAGAGCTCGTTGGCAAGATTCAGTCCCTGCTGCACGAACTGGACGAGACCATCGCGACGCTGCAGCCCCTGTCGGAACATTACAACTACAACTACGACCAGGTTGTCTCCTTCGGCGAACTCATCTCCACCACCATCATCGCGCACTACCTTAACCACCATGGAATCAACACCCAATGGGCCGATGCGCGCAAGCTTGTTGTCACCGACAACCACTTCCGCGAAGGGCGTGTGGATTGGACGGAGACGGCCGAGAGGTGGAGGGCGATGAGCGAGCAATGGAGTACGGAAGGCGGCGCACCGCAGGTGTTGCTGACGCAGGGCTTCATTGCCGGCGCCAAAGAGGAGGATGACAACCTGCAGTTCTCCATCTTCAACCTCCAGTTCTCCACCACGACCCTGGGCCGCGAGGGCTCCGACTACAGCGCCGCCATCTTGGCCTACTGCCTTGGGGCCGAAAGCGTTACCATCTGGAAGGATGTGCCGGGTTTCCTCAATGCCGACCCCAAATTCTTCCCGGACACGGTCAAAATCAACGAGATACCCTACGACGAAGCCATCGAGCTGGCCTACTATGGCGCTTCGGTCATCCACCCCAAGACCGTCAAACCCCTCCAGAACATGGGCATTCCGCTCTACATCCGCTCTTTTATCCACCCTGAGGCCAAGGGCTCCGTTATCGGCAACTATCATATTATCAGCCCCGAAACACCGCTGTACATCTTCCGTAACAACCAGATACTGCTCTCCGTCTACCCCCGCGACTACTCCTTCATTGCCGAGGACAATCTGCAGGTCATCTTCGGCATTCTCAGCAAGATAGGTGTGCGCGTGAACCTGATGCAGAACTCTGCCTTGAGTTTCTCCATCTGCGTGGACAACAACCCACAGCTCATCGGAAGGTTGATTGAGGAGTTAAAGAGCATGTTCCGTGTGCGTTACAACGAGAACCTGCAGCTTGTCACCATCCGTTACTACACGCAGCAGGTCATCGACCGCATCGTTGCCGGCCGCCCCATCCTCTTGGAGCAGCGCAGCCGCCTCACCGAGCAGATTGTTGTCCCACTGGACAAATAAACATATCCCATGATGGAAACACACTTCAACAACCTGAAAGTATGCCGTTTGACCGACGGCAAGGGGTTCGACGTCGAGCTTACCAACATCGGTGCCCGCATCATGCGCCTGAGGGTGGACGGCGTGGATGTCGTCCAGGGGTTCGAACGCCCCGAGGACTACCTGCCCGAAGCCCACCTGTCCGACTTCGGCGCCGTTGTGGGGCGCTATGCCAACCGCATCTGTGGCGGCCGCGTCGTCATCGGCGGCGAGGTCGTCCAGCTGCCGCAGAACAACGGCCCCAACTGCCTGCACGGCGGCCCCCGCGGATGGCAGTATTCTGTTTACCAGATTGTTGAAGCGGACGACCGTCATGTCGAGATGGTCCTTCGCAGTCCCGACGGCGACAACGGCTTCCCCGGCAATGTCGATGTCCGTGTGCGCTACACCCTCGCCGACGACCGCGCCCTGCGCATCGACTACCGTGCCGTCAGCGACAAGCCCACGGTGATCAACATGACCAACCACAGCTATTTCAACCTCGACGGCACCACCGGCTGCACCGTCTGCCCTTCGGCCGAAGGACACACCCTGCGTATCGACGCCGACCGCTATATGCCTGTGGATGAGACCATGATACCGCTCCGCGATGCCGCCAGCGTCGACGGCAGTCCCTTCGATTTCCGCGAGGCTAAACCCATCGGGCGCGACATCGAGTGCGGCCATCCCCAGCTGGTCGTTGGCAGCGGCTACGACCAAAACTTCATCCTCAACCACCCGGGCCTCGATGTCCCCTCCGCCGTCCTGCAGGGGCAGCGCAGCGGCATCGTCATGGAGCTCTACACCACGGCCCCGGGCCTGCAGCTCTACACGGGCAACTTCCTCGACGGCGTTGCCGGTCGCGGCGGCACCCAGTACCCTCGTCGCAGCGCCGTATGCCTTGAGGCACAGCAGTATCCCGACTCGCCCAACCGCAGCTGGCCGGAGTCGACAGGCCGTCTGAATCCCGGCGAGATGTTCGAGAGCACAACCATCTTTAAATTCAAGAAATCCAGATAAATATGATAGACATCGACAATCTGAAGAAAGAATTCGCCTCCCGTTTCGGTGGCGAAGGGACGGCCTACGGCGCTCCCGGGCGCATCAACCTCATCGGCGAGCATACCGACTACAACGGCGGCTTCGTCTTTCCCGGTGCTGTGGCACAGGGCATTACCGCCATCGTCCGCCCCAATGGGACGGGCACCGTCAACGCCTATGCCGTCGACCTGCCGCTGGCTTTCAGCTTCCCCGTCGAGGGCGAGTGGCAAGGCCCTGTGGCGGCCATGTACCTCTACGGCGTGGTGAGCGAGATGCAGGCGGCGGGTGTGCAGGTGGCTGGCTTCGACGCCGTCTACGGCGGCGATGTGCCCCTCGGCGCGGGCATGAGCTCGTCGGCGGCGCTCGAGAGCTGCTTCGCCTTCGCCCTCAACGACCTCTACCACGGCGGCCTGGACCGCATGACGATGGCCCGCATCGGGCAGGCCACGGAACACAAATACGTGGGTGTGAAGTGCGGCATCATGGACCAGTTCGCCTCCATGCACGGCCGCAAGGGGAGCCTGGTGAGACTCGACTGCCGCAGCGGTGAATACCGTTATTTCCCCTGGAATCCTGACGGTTACAGCCTGCTGCTGGTCAACAGCTGCGTGAAGCACGAGCTGGTGGGCTCGCCCTACAACGACCGCCGCGCCTCCTGCGAGCGTGTGGCTGCCGCCGCCGGCGTGGAGACGCTGCGCGACTGCTCCTGGGAACAGCTCGAAGCCCTGCGCCCCACGCTCTCCGACGAGGACTACCGCCGTGCCCGCTATGTGCTGGGCGAAGCCGACCGCGTGAAGGCCGTCGGCGAGGCCCTGGAGCGCAACGACTACGAGGCGGTAGGCCGCCAGATGTACCTTACCCACGAGGGGCTGAGCCGCGACTACGAGGTCAGCTGCCCCGAACTGGACTTCCTTGTCGACGAGGCCCGCCGCATGGGCGTCGCCGGCGCACGTCTGATGGGCGGAGGCTTCGGCGGATGTACCATCAACCTGATTGCCAACGACAAAGTTTCCCGGTTCACCCAGGAGGTTGGCCGCACCTATGCCGACCTCTTCGGCGTGGACTGCAAAATCATCCCCGTAGAAATCGGCGACGGCGCCCGCCGCTTGGCACTATGACCACCCTCGACACCTCCCAGATGTGCTCGCATCTGCAGAAGAAGCTGTTCGATGCCGATGGCCTCTACCATGGTCTCTGGACAGCCCTGCAGGACGACCCTGAGCTGACGGCCGTGGTGCGCTCACGCCAGCTCCACATCTACCGCAACGGCAAGAAAGTGCTGGTGCTGGCCGGCAAATCTGCCCCGAAGATAATAAGAGAGGACCGCATCTGCAAGATGCTGCCCGCAAACATGAACAAATAACAACCACCTATGGAACCCCGTTTCAACATCCGGCCCGCGAGGCCCGACGAGGCAGGACTCGTCCTGGAATTCATCAAGCGTTTGGCCGACTACGAGAAATGTGCCGACGAGGTCGTGGCCGACGAAGCCACCATCCGTCATTCGCTGTTCGTGGAGCACTCCGCCGAAGTGGTCTTCGCCGAGGAGGACGGCGTAGCGATAGGCTTCGCCCTCTTTTTCCACAACTTCTCCACCTTCGTGGGGCGGAAAGGCCTCTACCTCGAAGACCTGTTCATCATCCCCGAAAAACGCGGCCGTGGCTACGGCAAAGCCCTGCTGAAATACCTGGCCCGTACGGCTGTGGAGCGCAACTGCGGCCGCATGGAATGGATCTGCCTCGACTGGAACCAGCCGGCATTGAACGTATACCGCTCCATCGGCGCCGTACCCATGGACGAGTGGACCGTCCAGAGACTGTCGGAGACAGCATTGAAACAATTCGCAGACAACGAGATAAACTGACCATCGCCGTCTCCCCGACCCAGATACTGGCAAGTCGAACGAGGCGGAAAGTAGTTACGATAACTGATATTCTGGCTGCAAAAGTGGCCACTAAAAATGTATTCATAATGCACAAAGTGACTATGAAAAATGTTTTTTATTACATTTTTTTCATATATTTGCATTTATTGACAAGCCCCACACACCTCAATAAAACCATAGGACAAACAATAAAAAGCACATTAATCCGACGACGAATATATGTCTGATTCGCAAACAAACAATATTGAGCGCCACCCCCTGCGGCCCTTCCTGCCGCCCAACGCGCGGCTGCTGATGCTCGGCAGCTTCCCGCCGCCGCGCAAGCGGTGGTGCATGGACTTTTTTTATCCCAACCGCACGAACATGATGTGGGAGATCTTCGGCGAGGTGTTCTTCGGCGACAGCCGGCGGCTGGTGGACGCCACAAACAAGACCTTCCGGCAGGCCGACATCGAAGCCCTGCTCCGCGAGCGCGGCATCGCCATCTACGACACCGCCACCGCCGTGCGCCGCCTCAGCGGCAACGCCTCCGACAAGGACCTGCAGATCGTCGAGAAGACCGACATCCCGCAGCTGCTGAGCCAGATACCCCTCTGCCACGACCTGGTGTGCACCGGCCAGAAGAGCTTCTCCGTCCTCACGGAGGACTACGGCGTGCCCGTTCCCGCCATGGGCGCAAGCAACGAATTCTCCATCCCCATTCCTCCCCTGTCGATGGGAGGTGCCCAACGGGCGGAGGGGTCCATCAAATCCTCCACCAGAACCCTGCGCCTCTGGCGCATGCCCTCCTCCTCCAGGGCCTTCCCCATGAAGCTCGAAGAGAAAGCCTCCTACTACCGACGCCTGATGCAGGCGGTGGGCATCATTTAGCCTTTCGCAAGTTGTAGGAAGGCGTCGCGCACCTCGTTGTCAGACACCGTTATGTCGATGACCGCAGCGCCGGGCTCCTGCAGCAGCACACAGCGCAGCTCCCCGTCGGCGTTCTTCTTGTCCTGGTGCATCAGGGGAAGCATCTGTTCGATGTCCTTCAAATTGAAAGTGGGTAGTGGGTAGTGGGTAGTGAGTAGTTGCCCGTTAAGCCACTGGGAGTATGCATCATAGACCTCTTCGGCAAGGCCAAGTTTCTTCACCGAGAGGTACATCGCCACCCGCATGCCGATGCCTACTGCGATGCCGTGAGGCAGGTGGCGGTAGGCCTCGATGGCGTGGCCGAAGGTGTGGCCAAAATTGAGTATATGCCTGATTCCATGGTCGTAAGGGTCGTTCCTGACGATACGGTTCTTGATGCGGGCCACCTCCTTCAGTTGAGAATTGAAAACCGAAGATCGGGAATCGTCCACAAGCGTCTGATACAGAGCGGCATTTGTCACCGCCGCCGTCTTCACCATCTCCATCTGCCCGTTAACGAATTCCTCCCGCGGGAGCGTGTCCAGAAACCCTGGTTCTATGCATATTAGACTCGCCTGATGGAAGTGGCCTATGCTGTTCTTGATGCCGCCGAAATTGATGGCCGTCTTGCCGCCTATCGAGGCGTCTACCATCGCCAGCAGCGTCGTCGGCACGTTGATATGGCGGATGCCGCGCTTGAACCCCGCCGCCACATATCCGCCCAGGTCGCAGACACATCCGCCCCCGAGGTTGACGATGACGCTGCCCGTGTCGGCGCCGCTCTCCAGCAGCGTCTGCCATACCTGCGCCGCCACCTCCAGGCTCTTGCATTCCTCGCCCGCCGGCACCTCGATGAACTCGGCCTCTTCCAGCGGCCCCACGCTGGTCACCAGCATCGCAAGACATTGCTGGAACGTATTCTCGTCCAGCAGGATAAAGTATCTGGCATCGCGCCACTCCTCCTTGCCCAGCTCGTCACCGAGCGCCCGGAGGCCACCATAGAGTATTTTCCCATATCTTTCCATATCAGACATAAACGCGCAAAGGCTTTTTTTATTGCAATAAAAACGAATCTTCTGCGTTATCCAAACATGAAACTCGAACTGCTCTCCCCCGCCAAGAACCTGGAGTTCGGCCGCGAGGCCGTCAACCACGGTACCGACGCCCTCTACATCGGCGCCCCCGCCTTCGGCGCCCGCCAGGCCGCCACCAACACCATCGAAGACATCGAAGCCCTCGTCCGCTACGCCCATCTCTATGGTTCCAAGGTCTTTGCCACCGTCAACACCCTCCTGTTCGACCACGAGTTCGCCGATGCCGAGCGGATGATCCGCCAGCTATACAACATCGGCGTCGACGCCCTCATCATCCAGGACCTCGGCCTCCTGGAGTGCCCTCTGCCACCCATCGAGCTGCATGCCAGCACCCAATGCCACAACAGCACCCCCGAACGCGTAAAGTTCATGGAACAAGCAGGTTTCAAACGCGTCATCCTGGCCCGCGAAACCTCTCTGAAGGAGATGAAAGCCATCCGCGACGTCACCCGCGTGGACCTCGAAGCCTTCGTGCACGGAGCCCTCTGCGTGAGCTACAGCGGCCAATGCTATATGAGCCAGTACCTCACCGGCCGCAGCGGCAACCGCGGATGCTGCTCGCAGCCCTGCCGCAGCACCTACGACCTCCTCGACGGCGACGGACGCCTGCTCGTCAAAGAGAAGCACCTCCTCTCGCTCCGCGACTTCAACGCCTCCCAACAGCTTCGTTCCATGATAGATGCCGGCATCACGTCGTTCAAAATCGAAGGCCGCCTCAAGGACCTCAGCTACGTGAAAAACATCACCGCCTACTACCGTCAGCTGCTCGACAGCCTGATGGACGGCCACGAACCCGCCTCCTCGGGCCGCTGCTCCTTCTCCTTCACCCCCGACCCCGAGCGCACCTTCAACCGCGGCTACACGGACTACTTCCTGAAAGAGCGCAAACCCATGGCCTCCTTCGACACCCAGAAATCCATCGGCAAGCACATCGGCAAAGTCACCTCCATCGGCCGCTATACGCTGACCCTCAGCGGCAACGAACCCCTCGCCGCCGGCGACGGCCTCTGCTTCTTCGATGCCAACGGACGCCTGCAGGGCTTCAACGTCAACAAAGCCGACGGGCGCACCCTTACCCCCAACGCCATGCCCGACATCGCCATCGGCACGGAAGTGTGGCGCAACAACGACCAAGCCTTCGAAAAACAGCTGCAGGGACGCTCCGCCGAACGCAAAATCGACGTGGACATGCTCTTCTGTGCCACCCGTCGGGGGTTCACCCTCGACCTCAAGGACCGGGACGGCGTCACCGCCACCGCCGGCCTCAAGGCCGACCACGAACCCGCCCAGAGCCCCGTCAAGTCCACCAACCTGATAGTAAAACAACTCTCCAAACTCGGCAACACCCCCTTCACCCCCGTCAAAGTCGTCGACGCCACCGAAGGGCAGTACTTCATCCCCGCCCTCGCCCTCAACGACCTGCGGCGCCGTGCCGTCGAACTGCTGCAGCAGCGCCGTGTGGAGCACTTCCACCCGGCCGACTCGCCCCTCGTGCCCCCTCTGGACATGGCCGAGGCCGCCGCCGTGCTGGACTACCGCGCCAACATCGTCAACCAGAAGTCCGAAGACTTCTACAAACACCATGGAACAAAGACGTTAGAGCGCGGCCTGGAGCAAACCGCCGACTACGACGGCAAAGCCCTCATGACCACCAAATACTGCCTCCGCTACGAACTCGGATGCTGCCTGCAGGGCAAGAACACCTTCGCCCCGAAGGCGGACATCCGCCCCTCCGACACACTCGTCCTCCGCAACAACGACCGCCGCTTCCGCCTCGAGTTCGACTGCAAGGAGTGCCTCATGCGCATCTACAAAAGCGCCCCTGCTGTCCGATAAGAAGCATCATCAGCTATTCCCCCGTCAGCCCGCCGTAGCTCTTCGCGGCGGCCAGCAGGGCCTCCTCGGTGGTGTAGCGCTCGTAGTAGGTACAACGCGTGACGACACGCTGGTGCGAAGCCACCCCCTTCTCCACCCTCACCAGCCCGAAACCCAGCATCGGGTCGCCATAGCGGTCACCCACAAGGGCCAGCGTCCCGTGCACGTCCTTGTAGGGCGACGTAAGCGTCGACGGCACCCTGACGAAATCCTCGGCCGTCAGCGGCTCCACCTTGATGCTCAGCTGGAACATCTCGGTGCCGTTCTGAAACACATACACCTGCTGCCTCAACACATAGAGCAGCAGCGTCATCCTGCCGGCCCTTGCCCTCGTCAGATCGGTGAGCAGCGCCGCCTGTCCGTCCACCTCCCCAAGCTGGTAGCTTATCGGCGCCAGTGGCCCGTCGCTGACCACCATCTCGGGCAGCAGCAGGGTGCTGCCGTAGTGGTGGCCCTTCTCCAGATACGGCACCGGCGAACAGGTATTGACCGACATAAAACGATAGTACGGGGCCTTGTCGCCGTCGAAGTACACCCGTCCCGTCGCCCTCAGCGCACGCCAGAGGGCGTTGTTGTGACTCTGCCGCTCGCGCAGCAGCAACTGCTTGCGCGACAGCCGGCGCGGCTGGTGTATCTGCGTCTGACGCACATACGACTTCCCATCACGCTTGTAGACCGTGAGGCCACCCACGTGCCCCTCCACATTCTCCAACAATCCTGTTGCTCGTGCCATATCCTGTTGATTTATTGTGTTGTTGCGTTGTTTCATCACCCTCTCCCCGCGCCACCGCAGCCCTCGACCCTTGCCGCCAACCCGATTCCGGCATACAAGTAGTACCCAACTCCGTGACAACGAGCAGATAACTCCCTTTGGGTTTCGGTTGAGTTTCGGTTCGGTTTCGGTCTCCTTACAGTCCCCCTACAACCCAGTGGAACATCTGCCCCCCACACTCTTTCTGCTGCAAATATACATAAAAAAAGAGAATTCCAACACAAACATATAAAAAATAATCATTCATCACTAATTGCCACCAACTTACCATTAACTCACCCAAAGATATTGATACTTTTTTCAAAAAAAACAAGTGTTAAAAAATCATAAAAACACACCTCTCATGTCACCTTTGGGCATTTTGGTGGTTATTATATATATAGAGAAGCTGACCAAAATGGACATAAAACGGGATCCTAAATATGAACTGTTCGACGGCTTGCTCACGCGGCACAGGGGACTGATACGCACCCTCTGTTGGCGGCATTCGTCCTACAGCGACACCACCTGCCGCGAGCTGGTGCAGGACTGCTATGTCGCCATTTGGTTCCACCTCTCCTCCCTGCGCGAGAACAGCAACATCTGGCAGCAAATGACATGGGTTGCGTGGCAATGCCAGAGCGTCTTCTCGCACCGCCTCCGGCACCGGTTCCACGACTGGCTGCCAATCGACGACCACCTGGCCGACACACTGGCCGACAGCGACGGGCTCAGCCAACGGGAACTGATAGAGGAACTCGCCACAGACCTCAATCCAAGAGAGCGTAGCCTGCTCACCCTTTTCCTCGAAGGCTACCACCAGAACGAAATCGCCGAGAAACTGGAGACGACACCGGCCGCAGTCAAAAAAATGAAACAACGCATCATATCGAAAATGGCAAACAACACAAGAACAACATGAAGACAGAACAGGAAATAGAAGAAATCATCAACGCCGAGGCAGCACGCAACCGCCAGTTCCTTGACCAAATCCGTAACTTGGCCTTGGAACATAATGCCGACCTCGAGGAATGGTGTGCCCGGCGCCGGCGCCACAATGCCTTTGTCCGCACCGCCGTGGCCGCATGCCTCCTCGCCCTCTTCACCTTCGTCGCCGGCACCGCCTATGCTGCGGCACCCGCTCCCGACTTCACAGCAGGAACCTCCCATGGCGACATCCTCCCCGCACAGGCCTTCGACACCGTAACCAGAATCCTCTGCCTGATATAAGACAATAACGACAACGATGACAACCAAAACAACAGCTGCCGCACCCCTACTTCTTTCAAGCATACCCATTGTCCCCGATGTCTCTGTTGTCGTAGAAAAAGGAAGAGCCGAAAAATGAATACAAAAAAGAATATACGACGGTTTTGGTTGTGGGTAGGCATACTCTTGCTCGTCGACCTCGCGGTCATTACCCTTTGGAAGCGCTGGTACTGGTTCTTCCCCTCGCGCGAGGTCAGCGAAGTCTACACCCGCTATGCCGGCAACGAGGACTTCAACGTCGTCTTCCTCAAGGACTTCAAAATCAACGACACCGTCTTTGTCGACGTCACCCTCCTGGAAGCCAAAAACGACTCCTCCTGGGTCCGTATTAAAGACGATTTCAACATTACACCCATCCCCGACGAAATACTGTCTGTGGCCACAAATGATATCGTCAGTTTCTGGTATGCTCCCAAGAAAGACTACTCCCTCCCTATGGATTCATGTCTAACCAACAATGATATTATAGCAATCTCATACCTGAAGAGAGAGATTGCTGTTTTCCACATTGAATCAGAAAAACAAATCAGACGCATTCTTGAATATCAAATATCAAATAACAAAAACCAAACAAATGGAAATGAATAAAAAAGTAATGAAAGCCGCACTCTTTGTAGTGTTGAGTTCGATGGCTGTCGGATGCCAAAAAGAGGATCTGCCGACCAACATCACCGAGATAACAGGTGTTGCCAATCCCTCATGTACACTGGTTTACTCTATCAATGGCGTTGTGTTTACATCTACTTATGCAACCGAAGAAGAGTGCCATGCATTCATGCTGCACCTGATGGAGCTCTCTCGTGAAGGAAATGAGATAGTGGTATCGGCAAATGGTTATGGCTCAAATGTACTCGGAACTAAAGAAACCGTCACTTACACTACACCGAGCAGCGACGATGCTGCGGCATGGTCGGAAAAAATGGTCAAAGATGGATACCGGGTTTACGTAACCTACGATTCCGTTAAAAAAGTCCATATTTGTGTTGCAGTAAAATAAGATTACCTATAAAAAAGAGAGGGTGCTCCCGCAGCGAAGAATCCGAAACACTTGGAACCGTCGAAGATTCAACCCTGCTTTCCGCACCCCCGGGAATCATAGAGCCTTTCTGCCCTATGCATTGTCTGTAGCATCCTGCCGCCGACATCCCTATTAACGAGTACCCTCTCTTTTTATTGTCTGCACACTGTTTTTTTGGTCCTATGGTCATTGTGCCCATGCCGCCCGTTAGAACCATAAAACCACCGAGTCACACAATAGCAAAGAAACAAGGATATGAGACATCTAAACAAACTTGCCCTCGCCGCCTGCCTCCTCTTGTCCTATGGCATCGCGCTGGGACAGACCGGGCAGGGACTGCCAAGTCCGGCATTCCATTGGAAGTGCCCGTCCGCCGATTCGGCGCTGAACTTCCATCCGGCGACCACCGCCCCACTCCTTTTCGACAGCATCCCCTATGCCGAAGACTACACCGTTGTGGTGGTCTATAAGCCCGTCGTGGACACCGAAGCCACTGTGTGGCAGCTCGTCTTCGCCGACAGCATTGGTCGTGGGCTGACCACCGAGCGTATCCTCTCCGACAGCACAGCCATCCGCTTTGCTGAACATACCGACCGCAAACCGGTGATCCATACCTTGCGCCAGTCCGCCCCCGACTCCTCTTCTGCCTACGCCAGCCTGTCTGTCGGCGACGGAAACATCAAGGTCTCCGAGGTGCTGTACTTCAATCACCGTCTTGGCAACGCCGTCCTACGCAGGGTGCAGTCCATCCTGGCCATCCGTTATGGCATCACCCTCGGCCCTGTCGACTATATTGGAGTCAATGGCCACCGTGTATGGCAACATCGGCTCGACAGTGCCGTGTTCCACCACCGCATCACGGGTATTGGCAGCGACACCTCCCTCCATCAATTGTGCAGCCGCTCCGAAATGGACGGCTCCGTCGTCACCCTCTCTGCCGACAGCCTCCCGCAAGGGGCTTACCTTCTCATTGGCGACAATGATGCACCTCTGACATTCCTGCAGGAGGCCTCTGACATTGAAACGCTCGCCCGCCAATGGCGCGTTCAGAGTTCAGGTACAGAGGATGTCGCGTTTTCTCTTGCATTTGATACGCGGAGTATTCCCGTTCCCACCGACAGCCTTGTGCTGTTACTCGATGGTGGCATCATCCTCCCATCGGTTGTGACTGCCAACGAAGTACGTTTCAATAATCTATGGCTCTCGTCCGACACCTGTACCTTTACCCTCGCTCGCGGTGCCTTCTTGTGGCAGCTGGCGCAATCCGGCTCCAAGGGCGCCAAAGGTCACAGTGGCAAAGAGTATGACGAACATGAGAAAGTTTCAATTTTCAATTCTCAATTTTCACTTTATCCGAATCCCACCACTGGCCATTTCAACATCGAGGTGTCCGGTGCCCGTCAGGTACAGGTAACGATATATAACCTACAGGGTAAAGTAATCGCCACCTACGGCGACAATAACCGTGACCACTATTGCTTCGAAGGTTCCCTGCCAACAGGCAATACCTACTTCGCCACCATCGCCACCGAGAGTGGCAGTCAGACCATAAAACTCATCGTAAAGTAATAAAAAAGAGGAATAGACAGATTGTATTCATCTGCTAGAGGATAAAACATAAAAAAACCTAACAACAATGAAAAATCTCAGAAAAATGACCATGCTACTCTTTGTGGCAGCCACAATGTTCACTTTCTCGTCCTGCAACAAGGACGATGACGACAATGGCATCAGCGAAACCAATCTTGTGGGCGAGTGGGGTTGGCCGAGCGACCATGCATTAAAATTTTCCAAATTAGTCATCAAAAACGACCATACGGCCACTTTCAATAGCCTGCCCTACACATGGACGCTGAAAGGAAACACTTTTAGCGGTACAGCTGGTAACGGCCATGAAATAAACTTTAAAATAAAGTCCCTGCGCGGTGAAAAAATGGTTATTGAGGGAGAGGAGCAACTGGTGAGCGATGTTTCTTCCATTACCCTCTCCGACCTTTCCGGCACCCTCATTAAGACCGTAACCACAACTTCGCCCACATTGACCGAGGAAATTATGGTCGGGACCTGGAAGTTCAAGGAGACTGGGCAATACAATCAGTACGACGTAATTATCAAGAGTGACCACACATTTGAATATCAGGTCTCCCACGATAAAGGCACTTGGGAAATTGAAGGTTCTAAATTTATTGGGATAGAAAAAGGAGGAAACTATGATGGCAGCGACCGCGAGTATTCTTTTACCGTAGAGTCCATGACAAGCTCCTCAACAGAAGTTGTACTGAAAGCAGTCGATGGCAAAGACGGCAATAAGACTTTCGTAGGCACATATACTAAAAACCTCTGATTTTACTTTAAACCTTTAGCGATGAAACAACATCTATTTACGATGGCGCTGGTAGTCGGAGGCATGGCGATAGCCATGTTCTCCGCTTGCCAACGTTCAAACAATAAGAATTCGGAATTGGAAGCATCACCTTCCATAGTCCAAATTGATACAGAGGAAATACAACCTGAATGTCTGGGAAATACAGCAGACTTACACCGTGCAGATGCGAAGATACATGTCAGACGGGGCCAGATGCTCGCATTGCAGACAGTGGGCTTGACTCTTACCGCCATCGACGCTGCTGTGCAGCACGAAGCCGTCTATTCGGTTACGTCACTTGCAACAGAAGAACTACCACCGCTACCACAAGGAATGATAAATATGACCGCTGCCACAGGAGGTTACCGCCTATTACCCGGAGGAGAACACTTCTCACCGTATGCAGAGCTCCGCATCGCCTACGACCCCAAGCGTTTGCCCCAAGGCTATACGCCCGACGACATCTACACCTCCTTCTATGACACCTCAAGCCTGGCATGGGTACGCTTGGAACGAGTGGAAGTGGTCAGTCCGATGGATGGACTGACGATGATTCAACCACCTACGACTACGACAACCTCGGCCGACTCGTCCGGCGCATCCATCCCGATGCCGGCACGACAACGTTCACGTATGACCCCGCAGGCAACCTCATGAAAGAAACCAACCCCTTGGGAGAAATTTTTTACAGCTACACATACTACAGACCCAAGAAGAAACGTTATTCCTACATGACAGGCAACGACGTGACCTACGAATACGGCACCAGCGGCAACGACATCGGCCGCCCCGTCCGCATCACCGACGGCAGCGGCAGCTACGAATGCCACTATGACAAACTCGGCAATGTCACTGACGAGACACGCACCATCGCCCTGCCACAGCACGGCGAGGTGTACCAGTTCAGAATGCTTTACCAGTATGACAGCTGGGGTCGTATGCTCTCGATGACCTACCCCGACGGCGAGGAGATAACCTACACCTATCAGTGGGGCGGTGACCTCCTCTCCATGCACGGCAACAAAAACGGCAACGACCGCACCTACATCAGGGAGATACAATACAACTCTTTCGGACAGAAAGAAAACGTGAACTATGGTAATGGCACCAGTGCTCACTATACTTACGACGCGCTGCATCGCCTCGTCAATCTCCAAAGCACTGATAGCCTAGGCAACTTAATGCAAAACATTGACTATACTTTTGACAATGCAAGCAATGTTACGGGCATTGTCAACAATGCCGGTGTTGTGAACATGCTTGGAGGTGTATACGAAAATACCTATAAATACGATGCGCTGCACAGACTTGAAGAGTCGTATGGTGGAGGTGCCATAGGAAACTACAACACCTATCTTAATTATTCACCATCGGGCAGACTGATAGGGAAATTCCGCGACAACAACTCAGTCACACTGTCGGCCTCAGTCGATATGGCCTACGGCTACTGCAACGACTATCAGCCTCACGCCGTGAAGCGTATGTTCGACTACAAGAACGGAATGCTTTACGACATGCGCTGGGATGAAGCAGGCAACCTCGGTCAGGTGAGCATGGCCAGGCCGGGCGAAATGTTTGAGGCAGGACGTTTCCTCTTCTGGACCGAGGACAACCGTATGCACGCTGCCGTGGACGACAAACACTATAGCTACTATGCATACGATTACGGCGGGGAGCGCCGGTTGAAACTGGTGGGAGTCAACAGCTCAGTGGATGTCAATGCCGAATACATGACTGCTATCTCTACATTGAACGAGCCGACGCTCTATCCCTCTGCCTACATGGTGCTGACCAACAAGGGCTACACCAAGCACTACTATGCCGGTACCGAGCGCGTGGCCGCACGTCTCGGCGGTGGCGGACTGGATGCCCTGTATCCTGTTATCGGTAACGAAGAAGAACTCCAGAAAAAAGCTGATATATTGTTTAAACAAAGCATCGAACAGGTGAACAGCCGTGTGCTTCATGAAAATGATCTCGACTGCATAATGAACAATGAATTCACTAAGGAGGAGTTTGGCCACCCAATTGAAGGCATCCCCTACCAGATGAAGGCAGACGTTAAGTGTGACCACAGCCAGCTCAATGAAATGGTCAACTCAATGTTGACCGATTATCATAACGGAAAGGAGGATGAAGTGTACTTCTACCATTCCGACCACCTCGGCAGTGCCAGTTGGATAACTGACTTCGGCGGTGAGGCGGTACAGCATATCCAGTACCTGCCCTACGGCGAGCCGTATGTTAATCAGCATCCCGCCGGATACCAGGAACGTTTCACGTTCACCGGGAAAGAGAAGGACGAGGAAACCGGCTACGGCTATTTCGGTGCCAGGTACATGGACCACGAGCTGATGACCATGTGGCTCAGCGTCGACCCGATGGCCGACAAGTACCCGAGTATTTCGCCGTATGCTTATTGTGCCTGGAACCCAGTGAAGCTGGTGGATCCGGATGGATGTGAAGTGGGAGACTATTATGATAGAAATGGGCGATGGTTAGGTACGGACGGAAAAACTGACCACGTAGCATATGTTGCAAAATCAGTGACAAAAAATTCAAAAGGACTTGTAGTATCCGCTGATGGTGTACAAAAGTTGTCCATCACAAACGAAGAGCTACTTGACAGGGCAACATGGGTATGTGGGGAAAGTGGAGGAAGCGGGGAATACATTTCCGATAGAACTCAGAATGCTGGCGATGCAGCGTCCGTCGCAGATGCTCGTGTGGTGGATTATTATGCTTATGCAATTAATAATGCATCGACGACTGATGGCGGATTCTATAAAGCTGCTAAAAACAGGATGGGGAAAATAATAAATGGGGTTTATACCAAAACATATGATGGGTATTTCGAAGGACGGGGGTTGGGGGGCAACACAAATAGTAAGGCGTTCTCTAACGCCCGAAATTCCGATATGAGGGAAATCAATCAAAACTGCTGTTTTACCAACTCCATTTCTGCTGTTATCAAATCTGTGACAGATTCGAACGACCCAACAGGTGGTTGTCGTGCGTGGCTCGGCGGTGACGATGCAAATACGTATGTAAGGAACGGCTCGGTGTCTGTCAAGCGAGAAGGTAGAATTACGACAAATCAATTTAGCTTCAATTCCAATAACGGAAGAAGCCACCATAGTTTTTACATATTATCAGTAAAATGAAATATCCCGCAAAATGAAATACCTTGCAGTATTACTAGTTCTTATGTTATTTACACAAGAATCTATTTCACAGACTCGTCTAAAAGATTTACCTTTCTCTAAAGAACTAAAAATTGTTCATGATGATAGTGTGAGTCGCACGATTTGTATTGATGACAAATCCAATACCTATTGGGTGGATTCCATTTATCCTTTGTTCTATGAATATGAATACCCTGAAAAGGGGGTAATTACCCAGCGTAGTTTTTTGGTGTCTGGAACTAATAAATATCTGCTTGACTCTTTAATAATTAAAAACTATAATGACTATTGCCTTTCTTTGGATATAGCTAGGGTTAATATATTTAAACAAAAGGGGTCAGAATACTTGTTTATTGAGTGCTATAATATATTTCAATATGGAAGTGACTCCCAGCCTATATTTATATTATTAACAAAAGAAGGAAACAATTTTGCACATCCATCAGTCTATTTAATGGACATCTACTCTGAAAATGCATATGAGAATATCTATATTCTATATGAAAACGACAAAATCGTAATGAAAGGAGAAGGTGTATCATTAATCTCGTTCTAATAATGGCAACAACCAAAATGGCAAACAATTGTCTTTGCATAGGGTATTCTAACTATCAGAATATTATAAACAATGCTCCATTCGGCACAAAAAACCAACACAAAAAACTGCACGCAAACCATGCGGTTTCAACCTCCATCTTTCACCGGGAAAGAACGCGACGAGGAAACGGGCTACGGCTACTTCGGAGCCCGCTATATGGACCATGAGCTGATGACGATGTGGCTCTCCGTCGACCCGATGGCCGACAAATATCCCTCTATTAGTCCCTATGCCTATTGTGCATGGAATCCTGTCAAGCTGGTTGATCCGGATGGAAGAGATTGGGTTGTAATCTTTGACCATGAGAAAAAAACGGTTACGGTCAATGCAAAATATGTAACCAAAGGTGATGAAGCATATGCGTCGGCGGAGAAAGCTATTAAGGCATGGAATAATTTATCGGGAAAATATAGCTTGATGGTTGGAGACGAAAAATATAGCGTTAATTTCAAGTTGTCTGTAATTGATAACTCAGAAGCAGTTCTCGGCGACCCAGAACTGAACGTCTACAAATTAGTATCCGAACTAAGAAACAAAGACGGAGAGGTTGATGAAAATATTATGGGAGAAACAAACCGCAGAATAATAAACGTTCTTGAGTCAGAGAAAGACAACTATGTAACTTCGTCACATGAAATAGGCCATAGTTTAGGTCTAGAGCATTTCATAAATGGGACGAAAGGTCTAATGGAAGAAGATGGTGGAAGATTAAGTTGCTGTCATGAAATAACCAAGTCCAATGTAGATAATATCTTGCATCTTGCTTTGCATCCTGAAGATCGCAATCCAAAAACCAAAAGTGGCGTAGGGTCATATAAGGTAATTGGGAGCAGCAAAGTGGATATAAAAAATCGGTTTAATTTAAGATTACTCAAAAACTAAAAAGTCATGAAAACACATCTATGGTTAGTAATTTTGCTAGTTTTTTTCTCATCCTGTGGGGTTAGCAAAACTTCCTCTAACATTGTTGATTATGATCGTCTTTTGTTTTCAAATGGAGAATACTCAACAGTTTTGGGTACATACATTTTGCATGACACAATTACTACTGACACAATGGAAAACGAACATTGTATACTTCTTGGTAATATTTTTGCAAGAAATCCATTACAGGAAATATATGGTGCGGAAAAATCCGAGAAATTCAGTCTATTTGATAATTGTTTAGAGTGGCCACACTTATTCATTCCTTCCCTAAACTTAGACATACAAATGGTAGATGGTTCTTATCGTGTGGATATTCCTAGCGGATTATATGATGTTATTATTTTTGCCAGAGATTATGATCCAATTCACATTAGATGGAACTTTATCAGTCACCATATTTATTCGATTGACTTTTATTTGGGCTGCACAGTCATTCACTGATTATAACCTCTCCTAACAGAGAATACAAAGTTCACAAATAGTTGAACACAGGAACTCATAAAATAGAATGGGTAAATCGATTAAAACCATGCGTTTTCATCCCTTCGTTTTCACCGGCAAAGAGAAGGATGAGGAAACGGGCTACGGCTACTTCGGAGCCCGCTATATGGACCACGAGCTGACGACCATGTGGTTGAGCGTTGACCCGATGGCAGACAAGTACCCATCTATTAGTCCCTATGCGTATTGTGCGTGGAATCCTGTGAAGTTGGTTGACCCGGATGGACGTAAAATACATTTATATAATGATCTAACTGTAGAAAAAGTAAAAAAATACATGAGAGAATAGAAACCTGCTAGGCAATGTGACTAGAGAAAGTGCGGGTATAGAAAAAGTGAAATATCAAAATATTGCTCAACGAATATTAAATAGAACAGAAAGAAATGGAAACGACCACCAATATTAAAGCGCTTTTGATAATCTGCATGCTATTTGCAAGTGGATATGGTCATGGGCAAAACAGCGTTTCATTCGAATAATTGGGATTTTGTATTTAAAAAAGGAGACTCGTATTGTTATAAAATGATAGACTATACAAAGAACTCTGACTCCAACGTTGATTCAATTAGAGTTTTATATTATTTTGATGGAGACAGTGTTGTGAGAGTAGACAATTATCAGTCTCGCACAACTTATTTGTACCACAATACAGCGAACTCCCAGTATGGTAATAATTGTACGATAATTGAATGGAAAGATGGAGAATGTAATTATAAATTTAGTCTAGGGCATGAGAGAATAGAAAAGAGAATGATCTTTGCATTTATCGGAATGCATCCTACTGACAATATGAAAGTTGAAGATGACTACAACAATTGCATTAAATCTTGTGTACAACACAAGGAGATGATAATATTCCATCAATAGACAAAGAAAAAAGAGACAAAAAAACGCATTAAACTGGGGCGGAGAACTGGCACCAGTCACAACGGAAAAGAATAGATAAAACAAGGCTATTCCGTTATTGTTTAAAAATACAAAGGCGAACAGCGACTGACGAAACCAAAAATCGCAATACACTGCAATTTTATTTTGCCATTATCAAAAAAAAATGTATTTTTGCATCGAAAATCGCAACATGTTGAGACTATGGATCTGAAAGAAATTGGACAGGCTATCAAGTCACGACGGGCATCGCTCGGTGTGAACCAACGCACGGTGGCGGAACTCTCTGGAGTCGCCGTAAACACACTTGTCGCCATCGAACGTGGCGAAGGTAACCCACAAATAACCACCCTGATGGATATTCTCAACACCATCGGTCTCCAGGTTGAGGTGAAACCCAAAATAATGGAGTATGAGACAATGTAAGGTGTATGTGAATGACTTGGAAGCCGGTTTGTTGACAGAAGAAGACAGCGGACGGTATAATTTCTCCTATTCAGTCGGTTATACCGGTAAAGCCGTCTGTCTGTCCATGCCAGTGAGGAACGAGGCATACACCTCGGACCATCTGTTTCCATTTTTTTTCAACATGCTCTCAGAGGGCGCGAACCGCAAGATACAGTCGCAGCTGTTACATATCGACGAAAATGACGACTTCGGCATCCTGCTGGCCACCGCTCAAACAGACACCATCGGAACGGTAACAATCAAACCAGTGCAATGATGGAAGAATTGAGATTTTGCCCTTCGACACTGAAAGAAGGTTTTAATACATATTCTCCCGAGGCCTGCCGCAGTCTGTTCGGCGGGAAGCAAGTGTCGCATATACTGAATTTTGACAGCCCTAACAACGCCAATGCCGACTCGACCGACTATGCAACCCATATTGGACGCATCTCGCTTTCCGGTGTTCAGCCCAAGGGGGCGCTTGTGTTGCGAAACAGAGTGCTGTCGAAACCAGAAAAAGGAGAACGGGGACGGTATATTTTGAAACCTGCACCGGTATCCTATGCATTGCTGGAGCGCAAGTATTGTCCCGCCAACGAACACCTTACCATGCAGATGGCTTCACAAGCCTACGGCATAGAGACCGCCCGCAATGCGCTCTGCTTTTTTCGCGATGGAGAGGCCGCGTATCTCACCAAACGGTTTGATGTGGCTCCCGATGGAACAAAATATCCGCAGGAAGACTTCGCTTCTTTGGCCGGATTGACCAGGGCCAATGGAGGAAGTGACTACAAATACAACATATTGAGCTACGAAGATTGTGCCGATATCATTCGTCGCTATGTTCGTGCTGCACAGGTGGACCTGCTGCGATTCTTCCGGGTGGTGCTGTTCAACTACATCACACTGAATGATGATGCCCACCTGAAAAACTTCTCCCTCATCGACCGTGGAGATGGAGACTACCGTCTCGCTCCAGCCTACGACCTCATCAATACAAGCCTGCATCTGCACCGACCTCACATCTTCGCGTTGGAAAAGGGCCTTTTCAAAGAAGGGATGCGCATGTCCGACACCCATACCGTGGACAGGGGCGACTTCGAAGAATTCGGACATAGAATCGGTTTGCCCAACCGGACCATCAACCGTGAACTCGACACTTTCGCAAAGGAATCTCCTCTCGCCTTGAAGTTGATAGCGCATTCATTCTTGTCGGAGAAACTGAAGAAAGACTACCGGTTGTCGTATCAGTATCGATGCTTCACATTATCATCCCATTAACATAATAACATTAACGAGAATCTACCTACCACAATGAAGAAATAATGGAACAGCTGGCGTACTTAAATTGGCCAATGACAATAAACTTGAAGAATTGTTTATATGATGACACATATGAAATGGACCCTAAATACTTACTGACGTGACAAAACGGGAAATATGGGTTCACAGATTTCAGAGTAAAACGATTTTTTCATGGAATGAAGACTATAAGATTATTTATTGCGTTTTTTGTCCAACAAATGAAGATGTAGAAGAGGTTTATTTTATTCCTCAGTTTGAGTCTGTGATATAAAATTTGAAACAGTGGGAGATGGCAGGGCGTTCGTCGGGATGAAAAACGCCGATTTTACGTTTATTAGGAAAACAGGGGCGGCATTACAGGCAGAAGCCGGTCAGCCTGCATTCACCACGGCGGCGATGGCGGTGACGATAAGGATCAGGGCCGAAGCCACCATCCAGCGGCGGGGGCGTAGCTTGACATGCTGGCGGCCGTACATGATGCCGAGATAGGAGAGCAGGAATACCGCCACCAGCATGGGCCACAGGGCGCCGTGCAGATGAGCGGCCAACGAAGCCACGAAACCGGCTCCCAGGCCCAGCAAAAAGCCGTTGATGCCCGCGGCCACGGTGAAGAGCAGCACCCGCAGCGTGCCGGCATTGAGGTCGAAGGAGGCGGGCTTGGTCTTGCGGCCCATATAAGGCCACAGCATCTTGGCGGCCACGAAGAGGGACATTCCCAGGAAGATAAAGGCATTGGGGCGTGCAAAAGCCTCGGGGTCGCCGGGCAACTCGAAACGGAGCATATTGCCCAGCGAGATGCCCACACAGAACAGGGCCGCCTGGACAACGGCCATAGTGAGCGAGATGAGGAGTCCCGACGACAGCGGCACAGGGGCGGCGTCGGCACAACGTTGCATCAGCAGCATGAAGCTGATTCCAAAGGCAATGGCGATTACGATGAAGGATACTATGGACATTTTTGGAAGGGTTATGGGTTATGGGTTATAGGTTATAGGTTAAAGTAAAATTAGTTTAATTAGTTTAATTCGTAGTCCTCTTAGTTCTGAAAGTCCTAAGAGCGTATTTCGTAGTTTATTATATATGTAATGACGAAAGAGATGTTTTTGTTCCATAATTCAAGGAAAAACAGAACACATTCTTGGTAGTTTCACGAAAAAGAAGTATCTTCGCAACATCT
>DGTB01000185.1 GCA_002394185.1 Bacteroidales bacterium UBA4347
TTCCGCGAGGACCTCTACTACCGCCTCAACCAGCTCTCCATCTATTTGCCGCCCCTCCGCGAACGCAAAGAGGACATTCCTTTGTTGTTCCGCAAATTCTCTTCCGATGTAGCCGAGAAGTATCACATGCCTCCTATCGTCCTCACCGAGGACGCACGCACCATGCTCATGAACTATCCCTGGTACGGCAACGTGCGCGAGTTGAAGAATATTACAGAGCAGATTGCCGTCGTTGAAACCGAGCGCAGCATCACTCCCGACATCTTGCAGAACTACCTCTCCTACATCCCCGCCGAACGTATGCCTGCCATCGTGCCCGAGGCCGCTACTCCCGCAGCCGCAAGCCAAATCACCGACCGTGAACTGCTCCTCAAGGCCCTCTCCATGGGACAGATGATCAACGAACTCCGTGGTGAAATCAACGACCTCCGCCAGATGGTATCCCGGATGGCGCAGCAGGGGACTCAGCCACAATCCTCTGCCACCTATCTGCCCGCCAATCCACAGCTCTCCTCACTCTCCGCTCCTGACGACGATTTCGTCACCCCCGAAATCATCGAGGACGAAGCTGTCAACCTTGAGGACCGTGAGCGTCGGGCCATCCTGCGAGCGCTCGAGCACAGCCAGGGCAACCGCAAACAGGCGGCTGCCGACCTGCACATCTCCGAACGCACGCTTTATCGTAAACTCAAAGAATACAACATCAGCGACTGATACTGCCCATGAACACCAACGATATTCGTATATCCCTTCCTGCATCGAAGAGCATGAGCAACCGCTGGTTGATGATCAACCATCTTACCGGTGGCCACTTCCGAATCAGCAAACCCTCCACCTCCGGCGACACGCGGCTCCTTCGCCACCTGCTGTCCCAGTTGGTCAATGGTGGAGGCGCCAATGTCTATTACTGCAGCAATGCTGGCTCCGTGGCTCGCTTCCTGATGCCTTTGCTGGCCATCACCCCCGGCCATCATACCCTCACCGGCGACGATCGCCTTTGCCAGCGTCCCATGGCGCCGCTCATCGACGCCCTCCGTCAGATGGGATTACGTGTTGAATGCACCGAAAAAGAAGGATTTTTGCCTGTTCAGATACAAGGCGGTATTCCCACACGTCGCACCGTTTCTGTCGACCCTCTGCTGAGCAGTCAGTTCGTCAGTGCATTGCTGCTCATAGCCCCGCGTATGCCCGAGGGCATCTCCCTCACCATGACCCAGCGCCCCACTTCGCGCCCCTACATCGAGATGACCTGCGATGCCCTGCGCCAGGCCGGCATCGAGGTACGACGTTCCTCCAACGGCCGTACCTATTATGTGCAGCCCTTCGAGGGTAAACCCAAAGCCGCCACCATTGCTGTGGAACGCGACTGGTCCTCGGCTTCCTATTTCTACACCATGGCCCTCCTGCGTCCTGACCTGCGCATACGCCTGCTGGGTCTCCAGCTCGACTCCTGCCAAGGCGACAATGCCACCGACACATTCTTCCGCATGCTTGGAGTGCAGTCCACCGAGGTGCGCTCGCCCTATCGTTCCGCTTCGCGGTCCATCACCATCCAGGGACCTCAGCCGGGTGCCCGTACGCAGCCCCAGAAGGTGCAGTTCAACTGCCTCGACTGCCCCGACCTTGTGCCCACTTTCGCTGTGGCTGCCGCTGCCGCGGGGGTCAAGACCACCCTCAAAGGGGTCAGCAATATAGCCCTCAAGGAGAGCGACCGTATGCAGGCCATCACCGAGGAGCTGCAACGCATGGGCGGCAGGGTTACCTGCTCGGCCGAGGAAATGATTATCCACCCAGCCGAACTCTACCCGACTGAGCCCGTCCGCACTTGGAACGACCATCGCATCGCCATGGCTTTTGCTCCGTTGCGTCTACGCTTTCCCGAACTCCAGATCGAAGCCCCCGAGGTGGTCGACAAGTCTTTCCCCGAGTTTTGGGAACAGTTCGACCTGGTACTGAACAACAAGCAGTAACAGCTCCCACTCAGCTACTCAGCCACTCAGTTACTCAGTCACTTGTCCACCCAGCCACTCATGAAAACCCTCCTCGTCATCACAGGCCCTACGGCTTCGGGCAAGACCGCCTACGCTATCAGTCTGGCACGCGAGCTCGGCACCGAAATTCTCTCCTGCGACTCGCGCCAGTTCTATCGTGAGCTGCGCATCGGCGTGGCCCGCCCCTCCGACGATGAGCTATCCGCTGTACCCCATCATTTCGTCGCCTGCCGTTCGGTGACCGAGCCTTACAACATCTCCGACTACGAGCACGACGCCCTCGACCTCCTCGACCGTCTCTTTGTAGACCACGACGTTGTCCTCGCCGTCGGCGGCAGCGGCCTCTACGTCGACGCCCTGCGCCTCGGCGTCTCCTCCATGCCCGACCCCACGCCCGAACTCCGCGCACGCCTGCAGCAGATGCCCCTCGAGGAGAAACGCGCCCAACTCCAGCTCCTCGACCCTGACTACTACGCCCGCGTTGACCTCCGCAATCCCGTCCGCCTCCAGCGCGCCCTCGAAGTGTGCTACATGACAGGGAAGCCTTACTCTCAGGTCATCGCCAACCAAAAACCCGCCCCGCGACCCTTCGACATCGAGGTGCGTGTGGTCACCGTGCCCGACCTCCGCGACCGCATCGACCGCCGTGTCGACCAGATGATGGCCAACGGACTCCTCGACGAGGTGCAGTCGCTCCTCCCTTACCGTCATCTCTCCACCCTCCGCACCGTCGGCTACCGCGAACTCTTCCCCGTCCTCGACGGCACCAAAAACCTCGAAGATGCAGTAGTCGAAATCAAGCTAAACACCTGGCACTACGCCCGCAAGCAGATGACCTGGTGCCGCCGCTACATTTAACCCCTACCAAAGTGTTATCATGGACCTATCATCTCCTACCATGGTAGGAGTTGGTACGGAGTTGGTACGGTGTTGATACGGATTTGATAAAGTGATAATACTTCGGTGGGGTTAGTTAATACTCTGGCTTTTAGTGTTTTTGTTCTTTCTCTGGATGTTCTTGATAGACATTTTTGTTGAACAAAAATGTTAAATAATTTTGTCGAATTAAAAATAATATGTATTTTTGCAGCAGAAATTATTCGACAAAATTGTCTAAAAACTTATATAAGTTGTTGGTATGAAAGATAATAAAAAACAGAAGAAGATTTTGGAAGTGGCCGAAGAAGAGTTCTTGATGAAAGGTTTTGCCGGAGCCAGGACTGTTGAGATTGCGCAGAAGGCGGGTGTGAGCCATTCCATGTTGCACTATTATTATAAAACGAAAGAACAGCTTTTCGAGCATGTGATGGGCGAGAAGCTGCAGCAGTTGAAGGAATCGGTGGCAACGGTCTTTATGATTGAGGATATGCCTGTGGTGGAGAAGGTTGTGGAGTTGGTTGTGCGCCATTTCGAGTTCCTTAGTGAAAATCCGGACTTGCCGAGGTTCATCATCAACGAAGTGATAGTGCGTCCGGAATATGCAGAGATGCTGAAACGGGAGGCACTTCCGATACTGAAGGATGCAGTGGCTTGGTTGCAGCGCGAACTGGACGCTGCGGCGAAAGAAGGGGAGGTGCGGACGATGGATGCCGCCACGCTGCTGATGGACATTGTATCGGTGAACTTTTTTTCGTTTATCGTTGCGCCGATATTATCCTCGGTCAAACCGGACATGGACTTCCAAGCCTACTACCATGCTCGTTGCCAGGAGAATGTGCAGCTGATTTTGAACAGGATTAATCCGGATATAAAATAAAGAATATGAAACGAGTTATACTTTTTTGGTGGTTGGCGATGGCGCCGGCGGTAGTGGGGGCTCAAGGCGTGACGCTCGACAGTTGCCGCAGCTGGGCACGGAGCCATTACCCGCTTGTGGAGCAGTATGGGTTGGTGGCACAGAGTGCGGAATACAGTGTGGTGAATGCTTCGCGTGCATGGCTGCCGCAGGTGCGCCTGTCGGCACAGGCCACCTGGCAGACCGATGCAGCACGGTTCCCCGATGCGATGAACACCATGCTTGCCACACTTGGCACCGACCTTGAGGGCATAAGACAGGACCAGTACAAGTTGGCTCTCGATGTGCAGCAGAACCTTTGGGATGGAGGACGCAGCAAGGCGGAGAAACGTATTGCCAAAGCTCAGGCAGAGGCGGACCGGTTGGCCGCCGACGTTGATTTCCATGCACTGGAAGGGCGTGTGGACAATCTTTTCTTCGGTATCCTGCTTTTGGAGGAACAGCGATTGCAGACCGAGAACCGCATGGCTCTGCTGGAGGAAAACTTGCGGCGCTGCCGTGTGATGGCCGAGAACGACCTGCTGATGCAGAGCGACGTGGACGCCGTTGAGGTGGAACTGCTCACGGCCGGACAGCAACTGGAGCAGGTTCGCTACTCGTGTGCCGCCTATCGCGAAATGCTGTCGTTGCTGACAGGCAGGCCCATGACAGAGGCTACTCTGGCAATGCCGGAGGAATTGGGAGGAGACTTGCTGGTTGCCGAGCGTCCGGAGATGCGTTTGCTTGATGCCAGAATCGGGCAGAGCCAGGCGCAGGAAGACCTTCTGCGCTCTGCGTCGATGCCGCAGTTGTCGCTTTTCGCCCAAGGGTGGTATGGCTATCCGGGATTGAACATGTTCGAGAACATGCTGAATGGCGATTGGAGTCTCAACGCCGTGGTGGGCATCCGGTTGGCATGGAATATCAGTGCATTCTATACACAGCACAACGACCTTGACAGGCTGCACAACACTCAGCGACAGTTGCAAGTGCAGCGCGATGTGGTGGCCTTCAACGAGGGTTTGCGACGTTCGGAGCAGAGCAGCGAGATGGCACGTCTTCGGAAGGCTTTGCGCGACGACGACCGTATCGTGGTCCTGCGTCGCTCGGTTCGCGAGGCCGCCGAAAGCAAGCATCGCAATGGTGTCATCGGCACCACGGAACTGCTCCGCGCCATCACCGAGGAGAGCGCGGCTCAGTCGGCCAGGCTGCTACACCGTATTGAATTATTGAAGAAACAATATGAATAAAGGGTTTAAAATAGAAAAAATGACAAATATGAAAAAGGGAATCTTTCTTTCGGCTGTGTTTTTGCTTATTGCCTGTGGAGGCAAGCAAGACTTCGATGCGACGGGCACATTTGAGGCTACGGAGGTGACACTTTCTGCTGAGACAACGGGGCGCCTGCTTACCCTCGCCTCCGAGGAGGGTATGTTGGTGCACGAAGGGGAGGTGTTGGCGGTTGTGGACACTGCCGCGCTGCACCTGCAGCTACAGCAGTTGCGCACCCAGCAATCGGCATTGCTCAAGAGCCGTCCCGACATCGGGAAGCAGGTGGCCTCGCTTCGCAGCCAGATTGTCAAGCAGGAGCGCGAGGTGGCGCGTGTGGAAAATCTGGTGAAAGACAATGCGGCCACGCAGAAGCAACTCGACGACGTGCAGACCCAGTTGGGTGTGCTGCGCAACCAACTCGACGCCACCCTGTCGCAGTTGGGTAGCAGCAGCGAGGCTATAGAACAGAATGCCGCTGCCATGGAATGGCAAATCAAGCAGGTGGCGTTGCAGTTGGACCGCAGCACCCTTAAGGCTCCTATGGACGGTAGGGTGCTGGCTACCTGGTTGCATCCCGGCGAGATGGCTGTTGCCGGACGGCCCTTGTTGAAGGTGGCCGACCTCGACCACATCTATCTCCGTGCTTATTTCACCAGCGACCAATTGTCGAAGGTGAATCTGGGACAAAAGGTGACGGTGACAGCCGACTTCGGGGGAGACGAACGTTATGACTATGAGGGTACCGTGACGTGGATTGCCTCCGAGAGTGAGTTCACCCCCAAGAATATTCAGACCCGCAGCAGCCGTGCCAACTTGGTTTATGCAGTCAAAATTGCAGTGGTGAACGACGGACGCCTGAAGGTGGGCGTCTACGGCGAAGTGAAGTTGTAGTGTGTTTATGTGTCAAGGAAAGCAGAGTATGGCTGACGCAATTACGGTTAATCATATCAGCAAGCGGTATGGCACCGTGGAGGCGCTGTGTGATGTTTCCTTCAATGTTCAAAAGGGCGAGATCTTTGGTCTTATCGGTCCCGACGGGGCAGGGAAGACGACTCTCTTCCGCATCCTGGCCACGTTGCTGTTACCTGACAATGGGAGCGCGTCGGTCGACAGTCTCGATGTGGTGGGCGACTACCGACTGCTGCGCACGCGCATAGGCTATATGCCTGGTCGCTTCTCGCTCTATCCCGACCTGAGTGTGGAGGAGAATATCAATTTCTTCGCCAACATCTTCGGTGTGACTCTGGAGCAGAACTTCGACCTGGTGGCTCCCATCTACAGGCAGATAGAGCCATTCCGCAAGCGTCGCGCCGGAGCCCTGTCGGGCGGCATGAAACAGAAGCTGGCTCTTTGCTGTGCATTGATTCACAAGCCGCATGTACTCTTCCTCGACGAGCCGACGACGGGCGTCGATGTGGTGAGCCGAGCCGAGCTGTGGGAGATGCTTGCCGACCTCAAAGAACAGGAAATAAGCATCCTGGCGAGCACTGCCTATATGGACGAGGGGTTGCGATGCAACCGAGTGGCTCTGATGAGCGAAGGCCGAGTGCTGGAGGTCTGTTCGCCGCCGGACAACCTGGAGGAATACTTTATAGAAAAGTTAGGAAATGGATAATATCATCGAAGTCAGAGGATTGACGAAGAAATTCGGGGATTTCACCGCTGTGGATGGAATCAGTTTCAGTGTGGAAAGAGGCGAGATTTTCGGTTTCCTCGGTGCCAATGGCGCCGGCAAAACCACAGCCATGCGGATGCTCTGTGGTCTGTCGTTCCCCACGGCGGGCAGCGGCAAGGTGGCAGGATACGACGTGATGACCGAAGGCGAACAGATAAAAAGCCATATAGGCTATATGAGTCAGAGGTTTTCGCTATACGAGGATCTGACCGTGAACGAGAACATGGAACTTTTCGGAGGTATCTATGGAATGAAACGGGGAGACATTGCCGATCGCTCGTGCCAGTTGTTGCATGAAATCAGTTTTAGCGACCATGCCGACGACCTGGTCGGCTCGCTGCCCCTCGGATGGCGACAGAAGTTGGCTTTCATGGTGGCCACCATGCATCGGCCCGAAATAGTGTTCCTCGATGAGCCGACGGGAGGAGTGGACCCCATCACACGGCGCCAGTTTTGGGACCTCATTCGTGCAGCTGCTGCACGGGGCACCACGATTTTCGTCACTACCCATTATATGGACGAGGCCGAATACTGCTCGCGTATCAGCATCATGGTCGACGGGCGCATCAAAGCCCTCGATACGCCCCAAGCCCTCATGCTGCAGATGGATGCCAAGAACATGAACGAAGTATTTGTGAAACTATGCAGATAAAAATGTCGTCATTTATTAGGAAGGAAATGTTGCACATCCTGCGCGACCGACGCACACTGCTCGTGGTGTTGGTCATCCCGCTCATGCTCATCATGTTGTTTGGTTTCACCGTCTCCACTGACGTGAACAACATCAAGGTGATGGTCTGTGCGCCGCATCGCAGTTATGCTGTTGCCGAGGCTGTCAACCGCATGACGGCCAGTCGCTATTTCGAATACAAAGGTTTTGTCGATGCCGGCGACATTGACCAATCGCTGCGTACGGGAAAGGCTGCCGCAGTGGTCGTGTTCGCCGACGATTATGATGTCTCAGGCAAGTACCAGTTGTTGCTCGACGGTGCCGATGTGAACACTGCGCGCACCTCACAGGCCTATCTGCAGAGTGTGCTGAGTACGGGTAACGTGGCAGTCAAGCAATCGGGCATACAGACCCACATGCTATTCAATCCGCAGATGAAGAGTTCGTTCAACTTCGTTCCCGGCATCATGGGAATGATATTCCTTCTCATTTGTGCCATGATGACTTCCATCAGCATTGTCAAGGAAAAGGAGACGGGAACGATGGAGGTGTTGTTGGTGTCGCCGGTGAAGCCTATCTATATCATCGTATCGAAGATGATACCCTACCTGCTGTTGAGTTTCATTGATCTGGTGATTATTTTGGTGCTTGCCTACTTCGTGCTCGATGTTCCGTTGGCCGGAGGTGTGGGCAATGTGGTGTTGGTGTCGGTGCTATATCTGGTGCTGGCATTGGCGTTGGGAATGATGGTATCGAACGTGGTGGAGAGCCAGGTGGCGGCCTTGCTCATCAGCGCTATGGTGATGATTATGCCAGTGATCTTCTTTTCGGGGTTGTTGTTTCCGACGGAGAATATTCCGTGGGCATTGCGATGGATAAGCTATGTGGTGCCTCCGAGATGGTACATCGATGCTATGCGCAAACTGATGATTGAAGGAGTGGACCTGAAGGGAGTGCTGCTGGAGGTGGGCGTACTGTTGGCGGAGACCGTGGTGCTAATGACAGCAGCGGTGAAGAAATTTAACGACCGATTGGAATAAAGAATAATGATATGTCTGCATTGGTTTTTTTGATCAAGAAGGAATTTATCCAGTTCCGTCGAAACAGGTTTGTGTCGCGTCTGGTCTTTCTGTTGCCCATCATCGTGATGCTGATTGTGCCGCTGGTGGCCAACATGGATGTGAAGGGTGTGAATGTGGCGGTGGTGGACATGGACCGGTCGGGGCTGAGCGGAAGGATGGTCTCGCATCTGGAGGCATCAAAGCAGTTGCGGGTCCGACTTGTGGTGACTGACTATAGGCAAGCCTACGACTTGTTGGAAGCAGGTAAGGTGGATGTTATCGTTACGATTCCAGAGGGTTGCGAGCAGACGCAGATGCTCGGACGCATGCCAGATATCAAGATTGACGCCAATGCGGTCAATGCCACTAAGAGCGGCCTTGGGTCGCAGTATGTCATTGCCTCCCTCACGCCACTTCTAACAGATGGGTCTGCGGTGTTGTCACCAAGCGTCAGGTACTTCTACAATGAGACGTTGGACTATCGTTTCTATATGATTCCGGCGTTCATCATCATCATTATCATGCTGATATGCTGTTTTATCCCCGCATTGAACCTTGTTTTGGAAAAGGAGAAGGGTACGATAGAGCAGATTAATGTGACACCCGTTTCTCGAATGGAGTTCACACTGAGCAAACTGATTCCTTATTGGATTATCGGGATGGTGGCTCTGACCGAGGCCATTCTCACAGCGGGATTGGTCTATGGCCTATGGCCTGAGGGCAGTCTGGCGAGCATCTATTTGGCGGCTCTGGTTTTTGCGCTGGCCATGTCTGGATTTGCCATCACTGTGGCGAATATCTCTGACACGATGCAACAGTGCATCTTTGTAATGTTCTTCTTTGTGATGCTGTTCATGCTGATGAGCGGATTGTTGACGCCGCTGGACTCGATGCCGCAATGGGCACAATGGTTGACTGTGGCTTTCCCGCCTCGCTGGTTTGTGGGTATCATGCGTGCTGTATACCTCAAAGGTACCACCCTTGCCGAGTTGGCCCCCGACTTTCTGGCTCTTGCTGTTGTGGCCACCTTCTTTTGCATTGTGGCTATAGTGACCTACCGTAAACAAAAATAAAAAAAACGTCCATCGTGAAATAATTTGTATCTTTGCCGTACCTAAAGAGAATGCCTGATATGCGTTAATTGCCTTTAAATCATAGTTTTTATTGTCGATAGACACTGCTGTTCCGGACGTGAAAACGCCCGATGCAGGGGGATGCTGCGCCCTTTTCGGCAGCGAGTTGTTTGACCGTTTAATAAAAAAAACTATGATGAAGGAAGACAAAAGAATCCGTATCAACAAACGCATGATGGCATGGAGCAACGGAGAACGCATCAATGTAATTCCTAGCGTGTGGTGTGAAGTGGACGACTATGGAAAGACACTGATTGGCTATCGTCGTGGCCTCCGTGAGGGCGACGAGTTTCTCTATCCCTGCACCATTATCCGCGAGGAGTGCCACTGCCGGGAGTACGAGGCCGACCGCTACTGGGAGCGTGGCATGCAGGTGGCCGCGCTGGAGCAGATGATGGGTGCCGCTTCGAGGGTACTGCCCGACGAGAGCGTAGGCTTCGAGTTCGAGGATGTGCAGTGGCTCGACCCGAAGGAGATGGTCTACTGGCACCCCAATGTCCTTGAGTTCCTGCGCTTGATGCGCCGTTGCGAGGGCTACTGCAAGCAGAATCCCCGCCTTTGGCCGCTGCTGGAAAGCAGCCGAATCCACCGCGCCTACCGCCGCTACCTCTCCGACCTCGGTCGCTGGGCTCGCGAGTAAGCAGAAAGAAGCATCGGGACCTGCCAGTGCAGGTCCCGATGCTTCTCTGTTGTATGTGTGCGCAGGCATCAATATTTGTAGAAGCCTTCGCCGGTCTTGCGGCCGAGGAGGCCGGCGCGGACCATCTTGCGCAGCAGGGGGTGGGGACGATACTTGGGATCGCCGAACTCTTTGTAGAGCACCTCCATGATGGCCAGGTTGACATCGTTGCCGATGAGATCGGCCAGGGCCAGGGGTCCCATGGGGTGGTTGGCACCGAGCATCATGCACTTGTCGATGTCCTCGGCGCTGGCGATACCGTCGGCGAGGATGCCGACAGCCTCGTTGATCATGGGGATGAGGATGCGGTTGACCACGAAGCCGGGGGCTTCCTTCACTTCGACGGGCTGTTTGCCGATCTCGGTGGCGAGGTCGATGACGCACTTCACGACGGCGTCGCTGGTGAGCTGGCCGCGGATGACCTCGACGAGGGCCATGCGGTCGGCGGGGTTGAAGAAGTGCATGCCGATGAACTGGGCCGGACGCTTGGTGCAGGCGGCAATCTCGGTGATGCTCAGCGACGAGCTGTTGGTGGCGAAGATGGTCTCAGGCTTGCAGATACCGTCGAGCTCGGTGAAGACGTCCTTCTTGAGCTGCATCTCCTCCACGGCGGCCTCGATGACGAGGTCGGCGTCGGCGAAGGTGGCGTAGTCGGTGGTAGTGGTGATGTTCTTGAGGATGGCGTCGACGGCTTCCTGGGTCATCTTGCCTTTCTCAACGAGTTTGCCGTAGCCTTTGGCGATGGAGGCCATGGCCTTGTCGAGGCTGGCCTGGGTGCGGCTCTTCATGGTGACGGGCATTTTGGCGGCGAAGGCTTTGACAATGCCTTTGGCCATGGTGCCGGTTCCAATAACACAGATCTTCATAATGGTATAAAAATTTATAGTTAATAATTAATAATTGTTTTGTCGTGTGGCGCGGCCTTTAGGCTGCGCATTATTTACCTTGAAATTCGCATTTCCCCTTGGTGAGGAAAGCCTGCATGCCGTTCTTCTGGTCCTCAGTGCTGAAGCACATGCCGAAGGCCTGGTTTTCGAAGGCTATGGCCTCCTCGGCCTCCATGTCGTACTCGGTGTTGATGCACAGCTTGGCGGCGCTGACGGCCAAGGGGGCGTTGGCGCAGATCTGGTTGGCCAGCTCCATGGCTTTGTCCATCAGTTCGGCCTGCGGCACCACGGCGTTGACCAGGCCGATGCGCAGGGCCTCGTCGGCCTTGATGTTCTTGCCGGTGAAGATGAGCTGCTTAGCCATGCCCATGCCCACGAGGCGGGCCAGGCGCACCGTGCCGCTGAAGCCCGGGATGATGCCCAGACCCACTTCCGGCTGGCCGAAACGGGCGTTGTCGGAGCAGATGCGAATGTCGCAGGCCATAGCCAGCTCGCAGCCTCCGCCGAGGGCGAAACCGTTGACGGCGGCGATGACGGGGCAGGGGAGGGTTTCGATCTGGCGGAAGACCTCGGCTCCGGTCTTGCCGAAGTGCTCGCCCTGTTGGGGACCAAGGGTGGCCATCTCGCTGATGTCGGCGCCGGCCACGAAGCTCTTCTCGCCGTCGCCGGTAACGATGAGGCAGCGGAAACGATGGGTGTCGAATTCGTCCAGATATTCGCCTATCTCCTTCAGTATGGTGCTGTTGATGGCATTCAGGCTCTTGGGTGCGCTGATGGTCATGATGGCCAC
>DGTB01000005.1:0-8361 GCA_002394185.1 Bacteroidales bacterium UBA4347
GAACAATATGTAAACAATATAAAAACAATATAAGAACGGCCGTATCGGGCACGTCTCGGGTAGGGTTTTGACCCGAAAAAAAAACACCCTGTAGAGATGTTGCAGGTTGTGTCTCTACAGGGTGGATATCAGCGGACTTCGAGGCGCTGGGCAGGGGCCGTGGCGCGGAACTCGGGGGCGTACATGCACTGCATGGTGACGGGGCCGGCGAGGAATGCGCCGGGGTTGGTGACATAGACTTCGTACTCAACCACATAGTGGCCTTTCTCGAGGCGGTTGATGTAGCAGTGGGTGGCGGTGTTCTTGACCTCGACGTAGTAGCGCAGGCCCTGGTTCCAGCGCCATCCGGCACGGGTGCTCAGGGGCTCGACACAGGCGGGACGTCCGTCGATGAGTTCGAGGTATTCCATGGCGCGGTCGCAGCTGATTTCGATGCGGACCTTGACGCGTTCGCCGACCTTCCAGGTGCCGATGTAGGAGCGCTTGAGGGTGATGCCCGTTTCGGAGGCGGGGATGCGGTCCATGTCGTCGGTGTACTGGTAGTAGACCGAGGCCCAGGCGATGCCGGGGGTCTCCTTGCGGAGGGTCACGGTGCTGTCGCCGAGGGCGATGATGCTGTCCAGCGCGGGGCCCGCCCAGCGTTGGGAGCGGTACTGCTCCGGGCCCTCGGAGGGGGCCACAAGGTCGACGCCGCAGAGGGTGAGAGAGGCGGCATCTTGGAGCGCCGGCATCTTGCCGGCTTTCACCGGGTCGGCTGGCTGGTTGCCGGCAGGATGCCGGCGCTCCATGCCAACGAGGGCCTCGATGGCGCGGACGGTGGCGCGGTCGTTGCCCCAGTGGGTGGTCTGCTTCTGCTTGAGGAGCCACTGCTGCATGAGAGCGATGGAGACGGTGTCCTGGGGCGTCACCTCGCGGAAGGCGCGGATGAGGAGGGCCTGGGTCTCGATGGGGCGCTGGTACCAGAAGTAGGACGAGCGGTTGTCGCGCCAGTAGAGGCCCATTTCGTCGCTCTGGAGGCTCTTCTCCTTGAGGCGGCGGATGAGGTCGCGGGCGGCCTTGTGGTCGCCGTGACGCTGGAAAATGAGGGCCAGCTGGGCCTGGGTGTAGAGGTTGTCGTAGGTTTTGTAGTTCTTCAGGGCGTTGGAGTAGTAGAAACGGTAGGCCTCGGATGTCGCCTTGCCGTAGAAGGAGCGAGTGTACAGATAATCAATGTTGTCCGGCTGCCACTTGTAACCCTTCTTGAGGTAGGGCTTGATGTATTTGTCGTAGTGGCGCTGCTGCTCGCGGTCGAGGTAGCGGAGAGCCTGGTCTGTGTTAAGTGTTAAGTGGTTAGTGTTTAGTGTTAAGTGGCCGAGGGTTTGGAGGATTTGCTGGGTGGTCCAGAGGGAGCTTTCGCTTTCGGGCATCCAGCCCCATCCGCCGTCGCTGTTCTGGCGGGCAACGAGCTGGGCGGCGGTGCGTTCGAGGCTCTCGGCCAGGCGTGTGGAATCGAAGTAGACGGCCATCTGGCGGCGCTGGTCGGCTTCGGCCTCGGCATCACGCAGCCAGGGAGTGGCCTCGAGGAGGGTGCGTTTGACGTCCTCGTTCATCTGCAGGGGGACTGCCGAACCCGAGGGTTCGGCCACGGAACGAAGCATCGGGGCAAGGGGTTTCACCAGGGAGGCCGCGAGGGTGTTGATGTAGAGGCGGTTGGCGAGGTAGGTGGAGGAGGGGTTTTCGTATTCCTGCAAGTAGGGCATGGCCTTGACGGCGAGCCAGATGGGGCTGGCCGTCAGCTCGGCGCCGAGGAAGTGGGGCTCGGCCGAAGGCGAGTGGAAAACGGAAAGTGGAAAGTGGGAAGTTTTTGTGCCTTTGCCGTTGATGTAGAGCGAGCGGCTGACGGTGACGGCCTGACGGTCGGAGACGACGGGAATCTGGCCGCGCTCGCCGTCGGAATAGGTGGAGAGTGACTGGGTGGCTGAGTGGCTGAGTGGCTGAGTGGTGGCGGTGATGGTGTAGGTGGCGACGTAGACATTGCGGGGCACCTCGATGTCGAACGTCACCTGCGCGACGTCCTTCACGGTGGTGTGCTCGGTGTGGCGGCAGAGGGTGTCGCCGGTGGCGGCGTCGGTGAGGAGGAAGTGCACCTCGACGGGCCATTCTTCGTTCTTCATTCTCAATTCTTCATTCAGCACGACCTTGGCCATGAGCACCGTGCTGTCGCCGTGGCGGAGAAAACGGGGGATGTTGGGCTGCACCATGAGGGGCTTGGAGGTGACGAGGGTGCGGTCGAGGGTGCCGATGCGGAGGTCGTCGGTGAAGGCCAGGCCCTGGAGGCGCCAGCGGGTGAGCAGTTCGGGCACACGGAAGCGGTAGGTGGCGGTGCCGGTGGAGTCGGTGCGGAGGTCGGCCACGAAGAAGGCCAGGGTGTTGAGGTTGGTGCGGAGCTGCACCTCGGGCTGTCCGCCGTCGAACGCCTCCTCTTCCACTGCATCCTCTTCCTCTGCGGTGGTCAGCACTGCCTTGGAGGCCGTACGTTTGCGCACGTTGCCCTGCAAGGTGACCATGCCGTTCTCGCCGCGGGCGGCAGCGGGGGCGGCCTCGTCGAGGACCTCGGCGTCGATAGACAGTTCACTGGCGACTTCCAACATGGGAGCGTTCTTGTACATGCGTCGGTGCGGATAGAAAAGGCCGTAACTTCCCGAAAGACCGTCGAAGAGGGTGTATTCGTAGGTGTGGAAGGGGGTGGATTTCAGACCGGGCAGATGCTCGTAGTAGCCGTTAATATAAATGGTGTTGTCTACCCAATAGAAGGGGCGCCCATAGGTGCCGCGCCAGGGACGCAGGCTCCAGTTGCCGGCGGTGCCGTAGGTGCTGAGGGCGTCGTCGTACATGGTCATGATTACATCGCTTTCCACTTTCCGCTTTCCACTTTCCACTCGTATGGTCCATTCCTCCTCCTGGCCGGGCTGGAGTTTGTCGCGGAAGGTGGTGATGTCGACTTGGAGTTTCTTGTGCTCGAAGGGGACGTCGATGTGCTGGCGCCATTCCTCCTGCACGCCCTCGCGCACGACCATCAGATGGAGGTTGAAGCCGCCGAGCATGGAAGTGTCCACGGGGATGGAGAGGCTCTTGATGCGGCGGCCTGCCGGGAGCCAGCGGGCGTCGCGCAACTCGCCGTTGGGGCCGCTGAGGGTGTAGTAGAAGCGCGCGCCTTCGTAGGCCGAGCCATAGCGCAGGGTGAGGCGGCCGCCGGGGAGGACGCTGAGGGTGTCGACGTCGGCCCAGAGGAGTTCACTGCCCACGGTCCGGCGTTCGTCGGGCAGGGTGAGCAGGAGGGTATAGAGCGTGTCGGCGACCGTGCCGTCGCTGGCCACAATGCGGTAGACACCGGAGGGGAGTTTCCTGTCGTCGAGGCGGACGGTGGTGCGCTCCGAGGAGCCGTCGGCACGGGCAATGACGACATGCTGGAAATCGGTCTTGGCATCGCGGTAGGCGGCCTCTCCGGCCGAATAGGCAAAGGCGGGGAAGAGGCGGCGGAACTCGTCGCGGCTGAGGGCCATGCGGGCCTCGGGACTGTTCTTGACTATGGGGAGCTCCAGCCGCAGGGTGTCGTTCGGCAGGAGGCGCATCACGTTGACGCTCACCTTGCCCTTCAGCGGACGGCCGGAGAGGTCGGTGTAGGAGAACGATACCTCGCGGAGGGAACGGACGTTGGGCTGCATGCCGTCGAGCTGCAGGCGTACATTCTCGCGGCCGATGGTGAGGAAGGTGTTGGCGTCGTGGGTCTCGCCGTTGAGGTCAGTCACCTCGACGAAGATGCCAAACTGGAAGGTGGAGCGGCGCGAGAGGTCGATGCTGCTGTCGGGCTGGGGAGTGAAGGTGATGAGGAAGGTGCCGTCGGCGGAGGCGGTGGTGCTGTCGTTGGCCACCTCGACGGGTGCGAACCATTTCCAACGCCAATAGCCTTGGCGGTCAACACGGTATTTCACCTTGGCGCCTGAGAGGGAGGCGCCGCTGTAGGCCGTGGCGCGGCCGCGGATGGTGACGGGGCGGCCGAAGGCGGGAGCCTCGTCGGCGGCGGCCAGCGCCGGGTCGTCCAGACTGACCATGAACTTCGGCTGCTTGTATTCCTCCACGCGGAGAGACATGTATTGACTGATGCCGTCGCTCTTCACCCACACAGGCCACTGTCCTGCCAGACCGTCGACGGGCAGGACGTAGGTGGCGGAGGCCACGCCGTGGGCGTCGGTCGTCACCTGCAAATTGGCGCGTTGCTTGTCGTTGGGATCATTGACATTGAATGAAACTTCGCGGCCGGCGAGGGTACGTCCGTCGAGGCCGTCGCTCTCATAGAAAATGGCGGCGAGGTGTACAGTGTCGCCCGGGCGGTAGATGGGTCGATCGGTGATATGGTGGAACTCGCGGGAACGAATGTTCCCAATTTCCCTACTGTAGAACCAAGTATTGCGTTTGAAAGTGTGTCCACCTCGGCGGATACGCAGGGTGATATTAGAGGAAAGTTTCTTTTTTTTACTGAAACGGAAGCAGCCGTCGGCATCGGTGACTGCGGTGTCGCGAATGTCCCGATAGCCTATGCCCACCACCTGCTGGCCGGAGACGGGTTCGCCGCTGACGGCATCGACCATCTGGAGGACATCGCCGTTGACGTTCAGCATGAAATCGCAGCAGTCGAACGACATGCGGGCGCAGTCCTCGTCCTCCTTGCCGTCGGTCGAGGCCACGAGGATGTAGTTGCCCATTGTCAGCGGCGGCAGGTCGAAGAGGGCGCTCTGCTGGTGGTATGTGCCGTCGTCGACCACATCGACGGTCCACCGCTTCACCGGCTTGGGAGGATTGTTGATGAAGCCGCGGAAAGAGCTGCCGTCGTAGGGGTAGAGCGAGAAGTGGATGCGACTGAGGTTGAAGTAGTTCACCTTGCAGAGCGACGGGCGTCCGGGATAGACCACAACATCGTTGGCGCCCACGAAGGACAGCCGCCGGGCAAGGATGCCGTTGCAGATGTCGGCACAGGCGGCGGCGTCCTCGCTCTTGGGGAAGAGAGCGATGGCCGTGTCGCAGTAGCGCACCGCCTCGATGTGGCGGTCATGATCGGACAGCCAGGATGCCATCCGGCGGTAGAAGTCCGTCACCATGGGGCATTTGCTGCCGCGATACTTGTTGAGGTAGCGCTGCAGGATGCCCTCGCCGCCCCAGCTGTTGGGGTTGGCCGATTCGAGGGCATCCAGGAGGTCCATGTCGAGTCTGATGCGGATGGCGTCGTCGTCGCCCTGGTGGAAGTCTATGAGCTTCTGCAGCAAGGCAAGTGGCTTCTCCTGGTCGTTGGTATTGCGTATCACGGCCCATGCCACCACGTCGAACGCCGTGGGCGTAAGGTTGACACCCTTGCGCTCCCCCTTCTCGCAGAAGGGCTCCAAGCGAGAGGCAGGGGTCTGCTTGAGCAACGCCTCGTCCATCAGCGCCGAATCCGCCACGCCGAGAAAAGCATAGCACACCGCACGTTCCAAAGCCTCCAGGCGGGGCAGGATGGAGCGGTAGCGCGCTTTGGCGCTGTCGAGGGCATCATCCTGGTACATGCCGGCGGCCTCGCTCATATAATAGGCTGACGCCAGCAGGTCGGTACTGTTCCTGGTGGTCTTGAACACCTTCTCGGCCTGGGCGTAGGCCGTCTTGTAGGAACCGTCGCCAATCAGCTTCCCAATGTTCTTCCAGTTGGTCTGCGCGCCGACGGGCAGGGCCGCCAGCAGCGCAAGGGCTATGACAAGTTGTTTCATTATTTCAATTGTTTATTCTTTTGCCGACGGGACGCCGGTGCTCCATCAAACTATAAAAAAAGAGACGCGTCATGGCGCGTCTCCAATGTTGTTTCGTTCAATTAATTTTCACCCTTGCCGGTGATAATCAGCTCGGCCTTCACGCTGGAGAACCCTCCGCCCTTCTCGTTGAGGGCGGCAGCGGCGGCGCGCTTGATCTCGTTCTTGGTCATGCCGGCCGTGGTGATGCGCTTGGCATCGACGCCGTTCTTCACAAACCAGGCCTTGATGCTCTTGGCCCTCTCCAGCGAGAGCAGCATGTCGGCTTCGGCGTTGACACCGTAGCTCTGCACATAGCCTTTCACCAAGAAGTTGACATCAGGATGATTGCGGAACATCATGGCATAGTCGGTCAATACCGAATCGTAGTTGCCTATCAGCGTAGCCTCGCCGCTTTCGAAGTCAAGATTCTTGATCTGGAAGCTCGAACCGCGCTCCGTACGCTCCATGTTGAAGAGCATAATGGTGTCGTGCATCATCAGGTCGCGCGAATTAAACTCACGATAGATGGAGAAGAATCCGTCCCTCTTGGCATAAAGCAGATAGCTGAAACCGGGAACAAACTTCACCTTGCCACCCTTGTAGTGCTCGTCCTTCACGATGGTGCGCTCGCCCTCCTTGCCGCCACGCTCCAGAATCATCAGGTCCACGTTGACATATTTACGACCCTTCTTGTCATAGAAGAGCACCAGAGGCTCGTAGGCATTGACATGCACCGACACCTCAATGGTGTGTCCCTGACCATTGACTGTTCTGTTGTCCAGCACAATATAGTATTCCTCACCCATACGCACGGGAATCGACTTGATAAAGCGACCCGTCTGCTGCTTGGTGAGCATCTTGTCGGTGGCGTCGGCAAACATGCCGATATGGGGCTTCAAGCCCGACAAAGTGGTAAACGCAGGCTGCGCTTCGGCAGCTTTCTTGGCAGCCGCCTGTCCCTTTTTGCCCTTCATAACAGCGTTGAACATGGCAGTGCTGTCGATGCCGGCCATGTTTACGGCCACGGGGCTCACCTTGTTCAGCATCACCTGATTGGAAAAGTACGTGCCGGTATTCTTGTACACCAGGAAATCGTAGTCGTCCCACTCCGACTCCTGCACAATGGCCACTTCCAGGTCGCCGTTGTAGGGCACCGTGAACTTATACCACACCGTGTTGTGCTCGCGCTCGAAGAGGTTGGGGTGCGCCTTGTCGGCCACCACCTCCTGAATGCGACCCGCGCCGTCGGGAGCCGACGTGGGGCCGTAAGCCTTGTCCATCTGCAACGGAATGGCAAAGAGACAATCGTTACTGTTGGCCGGAAGCGCAATGGTCGTCGGCTCGGCAGGAGTCTCTGCTTTCTTCTTTTTGGTCGTAGCTGTTGTACGGGCTTTCTTCTTCGAACCCTTTTTCTTATTCTGGGCCTGTGCATCCACGCTACCCAAAACCAGCGCGCATGCCAGCATGCCTATCAGTATTTGTTTCAAAGTTTTTACCATACTTTGCAGGTTTTTTCTCAGGGGCAAAAATACGCAAAAAACGCGGTACAACAATAATAATTTTTCATAAAAAACACAATATATTGATTTACAACACAAACCAACCCCATCATAACCCTTAACACATAACCCGCAACCCTTCAACGTACAACTTTTTTCCGCCATATGGAAAAGTTTTTGTACTTTTGCAGTACTGAATTAATGAACAATAAAAAGATAAAGCCTTATGAAACGAATTGCAATTATTGTAGTTATGGTCCTGATGAGCCTGGGAGCTTCCGCTCGGTCCATCCACTACTTCACCTACAGCCAGGCCGCCCGCACCGTCAACTACCTCAACACGCAGCGCGAAATTATGATCTACTGCGGATATGAGTATGAACTCGAAACCTACGTCCTTGTCAACGAGGTGTGGATGGAGCGCGTCAACTCCGCCTACTACGAGCTCTGGATCTACGGCTACGACGCCTACACCGGCGACGAAATCTACATGCCCCTTGACCTGCAGTGCGTATGGCTCTACAGCGCCGGCCGCATGTACAACGCAGCCCAGTACCTCCGCTTCCGCGTCGATGTGCGCACACCGTCAATCACATGGTTCGTGCCGCCCTACAACCCCTATACCCGCGTGATGCACCGTCCCGGCTACGCCCGCACCTACCACTACGACGTGCACCGCTACGGCTGGATGCCCCCCGCCTACACCTACGGCCCCGGCATGCCGCCTCCCCCCCTGCCCTACTACTACATGCGCCATCCCCACGCTCCTGCCCCCATGCCTGCTGCCACCTGGACCCCCGGCGCCACCCGGCCCTCCGTCCCCACTCCCTCCATCGGTTCCTCCACAGCCACCAACCCCAATGTGGGTAGCCGCAGCCACAGCGAAAGCACCGCGCGCAACTCCACTCCCCTGCCTGCTTCCAGCAACAACTCCTCTGCCACCAGCAGCGCCCGCAGCGGCAACCCCACCCCCAGCAGCGCCCGCAGCGGCAGCACTACCACCAGCAACTCCCGCAGCGGCAACACCACTACCAGCAACTCCCGCAGCGGCAACACCACCACCAGCG
>DGTB01000005.1:8454-9791 GCA_002394185.1 Bacteroidales bacterium UBA4347
ACGCAGCGGCAACACCACCACCAGCAGATCTCGTAGCACCACTCCCACCAGCGCCACAGCCACCCGCAGCAGCAGCACCTTGAGCAGCTCCCGCAGCAGCGCCTCCACTCCGAGCAGCTCACGCAGCAGTGCTTCCACCCCGAGCAGCTCACGCAGCAGTGCCTCCACCCCGAGCAGCTCACGCAGCAGTGCCTCCTCCTCGAGCAGCTCACGCAGCAGTGCCTCGACCCCGAGCAGCTCACGCAGCAATGCCTCCGCCACCAGCAGCTCACGCAGCGGCAACGCCACCGCCACCAGCAGCTCGCGCAGCAACAACGCATCGAACACAAGCAGCTCCCGCTCGGCCTCTGCCGCCCGCAGTTCCGCCTCGCGCACCCGCTAAACTTAACACAGAACACCAAACACTGAACACTAAACACAGAACACTGAATGAAAGCCTCCGAACTCACCCTCGCCCCCGACGGCAGCCTCTACCACATACGTCTCACCAGCAGCACCTTGGCCGACAAGGTGCTGCTCGTTGGCGACCCTGGCCGCGTCAACATGTTCAAAGAAATTTTCGACTCCATCGAGTTTGAATCCGAAAACCGTGAAATCCACGCCCTCACCGGCACCTACCACGGCTCCCGGCTCACCGCACTGTCCACCGGCATGGGCTGCGACAACATCGACATTGTCCTCACCGAACTCGACGCCGCCCTGCATGTCGAAAACGGCGAATGGAAAGACTCCTCCGACCGCCAACTCCAGCTCGTCCGCATCGGCACCAGCGGCTCGCTCCAAGCCGACATCGACTGCGGCTCCGTCGTCGCCTCGGCCTATGCCATAGGCCTCGACGGCCTGATGAACTACTATCGCGAATGGGATTTTCCCCTGTCGCCCATGAACCAGGCCTTCATGGTACACATGGGTCTGGGCCACCGCCTGGCCTCGCCCTACTGCGTCCGCAGCAGCGAGAAACTCCTCCTGCAGGTAGCCCCCGATTTCCGCCACGGCATCACCGTCACCGCCCCGGGCTTCTACGGCCCCCAGGGACGCACCGTTCGCCTCCACCCCGCCATCGACAACCTCAACGAAAAACTCGCCTCCTTCCACTGGCACAATGTCAAGGTGACCAACCTCGAAATGGAAACCTCTGCCATCTACGGCTTCTCCCACATGATGGGCCACGAGGCCCTCACCGTATGCCTCATCATCGCCAACCGCCCCAACGGCACCTTCCTCAACGACTACCACTCACAGATGCGCCAGCTCGTCGGCACCGTCGTAGAACGCCTTGCCTAACCCCCACCCCTCAGGAGGATCTTACGCCCCTAATACGGCATATCTTATATTGT
>DGTB01000130.1:0-2250 GCA_002394185.1 Bacteroidales bacterium UBA4347
CACATGCTCATCAAGAAAGAGGGCGGCAAGCCCGGCATCTACACCGCCACCGCCAAACGGCTGACCGGCCCGTGGAGCGAGCCCGTGGAGGACGACTACGTGAGTTTCGAGGGCAACAAGAAATGCGAGGGGTCGAGCGCCTTCCAGCTCATCGGCGACGACGAGTGGCGCGTGGCCTACATCGAGTATTCGAGCAAGCCCAAGCACTATCGCATCTGCAAGGCCGACAAGTATCTGCGCAACTTCAACTCGCCCGTCGACATCGAGGGAGTGACCGGTCCGCAGCACGGCTCGTTCATGCGACTGACCAAGAAGGAATACAAACGGCTGAAGAAGCTGGGGAAATGAGAAAGCCCTGCCGGAAAACCTACTCTCACATCCCAACGATGAGGCGTAGCATGCTGCTTCTCGTCGGCTGGCTGCTGGCCTGCATGGGCGTTGCCGAGGGCAGCGCCAAGGAGGCCATGGTGAAGTTCCCGGGCGGCAAATGCGTCATGTACCGCCTCTACCTCACCGACAAGCGGGGCACCGACTACACGCTGGAGCACCCCTCGGAGTTCCTCTCTGAGAAAGCCTTGCGGCGCCGACAGCGGCAGGGCATCACGCCCGACTCTACCGACCTGCCCGTGAGCAATGCCTACCTCCGCCAAATCGAGGCTGCCGGGCTCGAGGTGGTGAGCCGCAGCCGGTGGAACAACACGGTGGTGGCCAAGGCACGCTCGCAGAAAGCCTTCCGCGCAGTGGCCTCGATGCCCTTCGTCAGGAAAAGCGTCAAGGTGTTCGCCTCGCCCGACTCCATCAACAAAGCCATCCGCTCGCACTACCGCACCGACTTCAACTCGTGGGACACCCTGTCGGCCAACGAATACGGCACCACCGAGCAGCAGATAAAGATGCTCAACGGCCACCGCCTGCATGCCATGGGCTACCGCGGACGAGGCATGACCATTGCCGTGCTCGACGGCGGATTCATGAATGCCGACGTCATTCCAGCCTTGAAGACCATCAGCATGATGGGCAACCGCGACTTTGTGAGGCCCGCCTCGGCCGACGTGTTCAAGGAGATGGACCATGGCACCAAGGTGCTCTCGGCAATGGCTGCCAACGTGCCCAACCTGTATGTGGGCACCGCCACGCAAGCCTCCTACTGGCTGCTCAGATGCGAGGACAACAGTTCGGAGAACCTCGTCGAGGAAGACTACTGGGCGGCAGCAGCCGAGTTTGCCGACTCGGCAGGCGTCGACATCATCAACAGCTCGCTGGGATTCCACGCCTTCGACGATAAAGACGCCGACCACTCGTATGCCGACCTGGACGGTGAGCGGACGCTCATCTCGCACACTGCCTCGATGCTGGCCGACAAGGGCATCATCCTGGTGAACAGCGCCGGCAACGAGGGCATGGGAACATGGAAGAAAATCAACTTCCCTGCCGACGCCAGGGACATCATCACCGTGGGCGCCATCAGTCCCAACGGCAAGAACGCAGCCTTCAGCGCCATCGGGCCCACCGCCGACCGCCGCATCAAGCCCGACGTGATGGCACTGGGCAGTCCGACTGCCGTCATCACCGGACGCGGCACCATCAGCAGGGACATGGGAACCTCGTTCGCCACACCGCTCATTACGGGCCTCGTGGCTTGTCTGTGGCAGGCCTTACCCCAGAAGACGGCACGCGAAATCATACAGGCCGTCATCCAGAGCGGCGACAAACAGGCAGCACCCGACGACATCTACGGCTATGGAGTGCCCGACTTCGTGAAAGCCTACCAGCTGCTGAAGGGCAAGTGAGAAGCGCATAATCAGTACGGCAGAGAGCTTTTCGAGTTGTGAGAGCTGCACCCCCCACTTAACTATAAACAGAACAAAAAAAACTGATGAGTGACAAGCATTTAACCCTCTACGAGCTGAACTCGCTGGTGCGCGCCGCCATCGAGCAGGTGATGCCCCATGAGTATTGGGTAGAGGCGGAACTGTCGGAGGCGAAAGAATGGGGCGGCCATTGCTACATGGACCTCATCCAGAAAGACGAGCACACGAACACGCCCGTGGCACGCGCCTCGGCCAAATGCTGGAAGAGCACCTGGATGCTGCTGCGCCCGCATTTCGAACGGGTGACGGGCCAGCGCCTGCATGCCGGCATGAAAGTGCTGCTGAAGGTCTTTGCCCAGTTCCACGAGAACTACGGATTCTCATGGATTGTCACCGACATCGACCCCACCTACACCATGGGCGACATGGCCCGCAAGCG
>DGTB01000130.1:2379-2583 GCA_002394185.1 Bacteroidales bacterium UBA4347
TTTGCCCAGCGCATCGCCGTCATCTCGAGTGCCAACGCCGCAGGCTATGGCGACTTCTGCAACCAACTGGCAGACAACGAGTACGGCTATGCGTTCCACACACAGCTCTTCCCTGCCGTGATGCAGGGCGAGGGCGTGGAGCAGAGCGTCATCGACGCCCTGGAGCGTATCTATGACACCACCCAACAGCCATCACCCATCACC
>DGTB01000009.1 GCA_002394185.1 Bacteroidales bacterium UBA4347
GCAGTGAAACGCACACCCATCTTGTCGAGGATGATACCGGCGAAGATCAGGAAGAATACATACACGTTCAGAAACACCTCGGCACCCTGCATCCTTCCGAACGACTCGCTATCCCACCCCCTCGTCTCCTGCATCAGGTCCTTGATAGGCGACAAAATGTCCATAAATACATAGCTGCAGAACATGGCCAACGCCAGCAGCAGCAACGCTGTCCAACGCATTCCTGCGCTGTCTCTCAGTGTTTTGATACTTGTTTGTGTCATACTATTATTATTTAATTATACATTTCAAACGGATTTGCAAAAATACAAAATAATTATGACATACAACAGAACAAATGAAAAAAAATATAAAATAGTTCGTTTTCGGGTTCAAAGGCATGCAATTATTTTTTTTAAGCGGCGTTATTATATATATGATGAAAAAAATTATTGCGATATTATGCCTGCTGTTGGCCGTCAGCCTGACAGCCTCGGCGCAGAACAGCCAGCTGACCCTCCGCAAGGGTGACTACCGGATGGACGGGAACCTCGTCGTCACCAACGACAGCATCCTGCAACGTCTTCGAAGCGAACGCTTTGATGCCATCCGCCTGGAGACGCCACACAATGGTTTCAAACTGTTGAAGTCCCATTATTGGAGGGGGCAGAGTGAGGAGCCGGCCGATTGCGACGGTACGTTCGTCGTGGAAAAGGACGGCCTCGTATGGCTTCGCGACGGCAACCGTATGTCCATCTACCGGCGTTGGGAGCCCGACTACTTGTTCCGGAACGACAAGGAGAGGATTGAGGTTGACGTCCGACTGACCGACTTCGGCATGTACCACCCGCGCGGCGAGGACGACACCGCCACCAACCACCCCTACCCTGCCACAGCCATCGCATTCGATTATGCCGACGAGGAGTACTATATCCCCATAGGCGACAGCGTGCCCTGGAACACCGAAGATGCAACGATTCACGACAGCGTACACCTCACCATCAGCATCCAGCGGGACCGACGAGGCCCCCACGGCGAAAGTCCCTACACCGAGGTGGTGGCCTTGGAGCGCATCCGTGTGCCTGGCGAGGTGGACACCATCGGCCGCTTCGTCTGCTACAACGGCGACACCGTCTGTTTCACCAACCGCGAAGCCAACTGGCAGGTGATCAACTACTCCGTTGGCGACCAACCGACCCTCCGCAACGGTTGGGACGACATCGAGACGCTGCATATTCTTCATCTGCGTAAGCCCTTGGCCATAAAGATGATGGGTATGTTCTTCAAGTACGTGCAATATTACGACCGAGGCAACCGCCAATGGACGGTAAAGTACTACCGCACAACTCCCAAGGACCTTGGCGCCCAAGGTGCCTGGCCCTCCGACCCAAGAACCATCTACCTGCAGGAAAGACGGTATTAGCAGCCCCGAAGGGGCGGCAGTCGTTAGCCGTGGGCATCTGCCCACGGGGAAGAGAAAATCATTTATACCGAGCCCCGCAGGGGCGGCACAGCTTTGGTGTCGCCCCTGCGGGGCTCTATTTTCCTTGGTGGCCAAGGCTACCGTGGGCTTGCGCCCACGGCTATTGACTGCCGTCCCTTTCGGGACTGCATACCTTTATTCCACGTTGAGGATGTAGTAGTTCTTCTTGCCTTTCTGCACGAGGATGCAGCCGCTGGCGAGGATGTCGGCGGCGGTGAGGGTGGCGCCCTCGCCGACCTTCTGCTTGTTGACGGAGATGGAGTTCTGCTTCAGCTCGCGGCGGATTTCGCCCTTGCTGGCGAACATGCCCACCTCGGCGGCGAGGTCGACCAGCGAGGCGCCGGCCTCGATGGCGCTACGGCTGACGCTGAACTGCGGCACACCGTCGAAGACGCTCATCAGCGTGGCGCGGTCGAGGGCGTTGAGCTGCTCGGTAGTGGCCTTGCCGAAGAGCAGTTCGCTGGCGGCGATGGCGGTGTTGTAGGCCTCTTCGCCGTGCACGCGGATGGTGATGTCCTTAGCCAGGGCCTTCTGCAGGATGCGCTGCTCGGGGGCTTCGGCATGCTGTTTCTCCAGGGCGTCAATCTCCTCCTTGCTGAAGAGGGTGAAGATGCGGATGTACTTGGCTGTGTCGACGTCGGAGCAGTTGAGCCAGAACTGGTAGAACTTGTAGGGGCTGGTCTTCTCGGGGTCGAGCCACACGTTGCCGCCCTCGGTCTTACCGAACTTGGTGCCGTCGGCCTTGGTGATGAGCGGGCAGGTGAGGGCGAAAGCCTCGCCTCCTTCCATGCGGCGGATGAGCTCGGTGCCGGTGGTGATGTTGCCCCATTGGTCGCTGCCGCCCATCTGCAGCTTGCAGCCCTTGGTGCGGTAGAGGGTCAAGAAGTCGTAGCCCTGCAGGAGCTGGTAGCTGAACTCGGTGAACGAAATGCCCGTCTCCATGCGTTTCTTCACGCTGTCCTTGGTCATCATGTAGTTGACGGTGATGTGCTTGCCCACGTCGCGGATGAAATCGAGGAAAAGGTAGTCCTTCATCCAGTCGTAGTTGTTGAGGATTTCGGCTCCGTTGACGGGGTTGTCGAAGTCGAGGAAGCGCTCCAGCTGATGGCGGATGCATTGCACGTTGTGCTGAATCTCCTCGGGGGTGAGCAGTTTGCGCTCGGCGGCCTTGAAGGAGGGGTCGCCGATCATGCCGGTGGCGCCGCCCACGACGGCCAGGGGCTTGTGTCCAGCCATCTGGAGATGCTTCAGCAGCATGATGGAGACGAGGTGGCCGATATGCAGCGAGTCGGCCGTGGGGTCGATGCCCACGTAGGCCGTGGTGACCTCTTTGTTGAGCTGTTCCTCGGTGCCGGGCATCATGTCGTGGATCATGCCACGCCATTTCAGTTCTTCTACTAAGTTTTTGTCCATCGAATGATATAAAATATATATATTATGAATTCATATTATTTTAATAAAAAAGAGGTACTGCCGTGGGCGGTACCTCTTTTCTTGCTTTACGCCCTTTTAGCGAACGACCATCTTGACAGCGGAGGTGTGGCCTCCGATAATGACGTTGACCAGATACATGCCCTTGTTCATGCCGGAGCAGTCGAGGGTGTAGCTGTGCTCGCCTTCGGCAACGTAGCCGAGGTTGCGATCCACCACGACGCGGCCGTTGAGGTCGTAGACGCGGAGGATGGCGGTGCCGGCAACCTGAGCATTGATGCTGACATTGGTCTCATTATAGACAGGGTTCGGGGAGAGCTTGACACTGTTCAGACCGGTGCTGTGCACGGTGGGGATAACGACGGGCTCGTACTCGTTGGAGTCGACCACCTCGTTGGTGAAGTCGGTGACATACTGCATATCCATGAAGACTCCACGGCCGTAGGTGCCGAAGTACATGGCGCGCGGCCATTTGGTCTTGGCAAAGACGTAGTTGTTGGCGGTGATACCGGTGTGGGTCAGGTTGCGACGGATAGGCTTGTTGTCGGTCTGCTGGATGATGGTAGTCACAGGAATGCCGCTGAGTTTGTCGTAAGCCACCCAGTTGCCATTGCCTCTCTTCATGAAGACGCCGTTGTCGGTACCGACATAGATGGTGCCGGTGGAATCCTCGACGATAGCGGTATAGACAGGCAGGGTAGGATCGCTAAGGGGCATCTCGGTGAGAACACAATTCTCTGCAGCAACGGTGCAGGCGCTGTCAACAATGGCGAAGTTGGCCATATTGTTGTTGTAGCCTTCGAAGGTGAGCAGCAGGCGGTCGGCGCTGTCGCGGCCATCGTAGATCATGTTGCTGACGGAACGGGGCAGCCAGACGGAACCGTTGAACTGGAGCGTGTCGAACTGCAACAGAGGCATGGTCAGTTCAAACTTGTGGTCGTCGACAATATCATTGATTGCCTTGGTGAAGTCGATGGTCTCGAAGCCGCTGATGCGGACAATCATAGACTTGTCGTTCTCGATGTCATAGACGCAGACGAAGACATGGAGGCCGTCCTTGCTGAAGATAGCCTGGCGGGGATACATGTTGTAGGTGGGGGAACCCTCGATGTGCTTGACGCTATAGATGGGCGACCAGTAGTGGAAACGCTCATAGACATCCGCAGTCACATTGGGGACGGGCTGACCTTCGGGAGTCATAATCTCGGAAAGGTTGAACACCTTCGTGAAGTCCTCGATATCCCAGGAGAGCCAAACCTTGCGGTCGTAACGGGTCACACCATTGGCGGTAACCTCTTGGTCGCCGATGAGGAGCATACGGGCCTGGATGGGGTTGATGACAGTCACAGAATCCTTGGCCTTCTGATTGGACTTGAACACATACTCGAAGGGGTAGTCGGCGTTGCCGCGGCTGCCGAAGATGGCCTTGTCGTTGCGCAGGATTTGGAATTTGCTGCCACGATTGGCGCCATTGGCGGTGTCGTTCAGCCAGATCTGCTTCCACTCGCCATTCACTTGGCGGAAGATGTATCCGAGGGTGTCGACAGCCATGGTGACATAGCGGTTGAAGGATTCATTGTTCTCGGTCTCCCAGAGGGAGATGGAACCGATGGTGGGGCCGGAGGCAATCTGGTTGGTGAGGAGGTTGGTACCAATGGTCCAGGTGTTGGTGTTGGTGTAGTTGAGGTAATCGGAATAGGAACGGCCCAGCACGTTGATGTCGGAGGTGGTGAAGATGGTGCGGCGCTGATGAGGCCAAACCTGCTGGAAGGACGAAGCAGCGACGGCGCCGCCGTTGCCGTTCCACAGGATGTTGGCATCGTGGTTGAGGCTGCCGAGCGAACCGTCGTCATACCAAGAGAGGCTGGCGCTGCCGCCAAAGTGGTCGAGGTGGGTCTCGATGACAGGGCAGGCGTTCTTGTTGGCGCCCATGATGAGCGTGCCGTCGGGGCAGACAGCGAGGCTGTTGACCTGCAGGGTATTCAGACCGCGGTTGATGTTCTCGATAGCGGCGAAACCGTTGTGGCCATAGTACTTGGAGGAATAGATGCCGCCGTCGGTGGCAAAGAAAACGGTGTGGTAGGCTTCGGTGCCGTCAATGTGGTAGACGGGGATAATCTGGTGGATGCCGGAATGGACAAAGCTGGTGTTGCTGAAGACCGTGCCCATATAGTCGCCGTAGTTGAGCTCATACTCGTTGGCCGAGGAGGTGGTCCACTGGAAGTAGGAGCCGTCGCTGTAGCCCTCGCCAAGCATAACCAAGGAGCCGCCGATGATGACACGACGGGGATTCTCGGGGTCAACGGCGATAGCACCGCAATTCCGGCCGCTGTTGGTGGTGAAGGGTCTGATGGTGGAAGTCGTCAGGGTGTGCCAGTTCTGCTCATTGTTGGTCATGTAGAGCGCATCCATCATGCCGTACTGGTTGACGACCATCGCATAGAGGAAGATGGTGTCGGTCTGCGAGACGGCGAGCTTGATGGCCACATTGGAACCGCCGAAAGCCGAATTGGAGGAGGAAATGTTGATTGCACGCAGGTTGGCAGCCGAAGCGGCGACATCGCCGATGCGATAGAGCTGGTTGCCGCTGCTGAAGAAAGCGGTCTTGGTGGGACGCGAGACAACCATCTCGTCCACGCGGCCGGCATAGACGCGCGTCGGAGTGGCGTTCCAGTTGTCGCTGCCGTCGGCTATCACCCAGCGGTAGAGGCCGCTGTTGGTACCGGCATAGAGGTACGTGCTGTTGCCGTCATGGTAGACAGCCAGAGTGTTGATCACATTGAAGTTGGTGTCGGAGACAGTGCTGGTAGTGGGGATGAGCTTGAACTCGCTCGTGGAGGGAATGTAGCGGTAGAGGCCCATGCCCTTGCGCGACATGGGGGCGTAGTTGGTACCGTAGGCATAGTCGTCGCTACCGGTGCCGATGTAGAGCTCGTTGTTTTTGCCCTGCACCATGCAGCTGATGGGGAGCGAGATTTCCTTGCCGTTCTGCACGAATGGCACATGGTGCCAGGTGTCAAAGCTGTTGGAGAGCAGTTCGGCGCGGGTTTCATCGAAGCCCAGGTTGTCGTAGAGGTTGCGGAGAATCTCGACGCTCTGGCTCCTCAGGAAGAGGCCGCCGGTGGCAGCACCTGCATAGAGCGTGTTGCGGCTTGTGTCCTGACGGTCGACAACGATGCTCGAAATCTCACCGCCGACATTGTCAGGTCCGATTTCATAGAATCCGCCGGTTTGGGCGTTCGCAACGCCTCCGGCCAAAGTCAAAAGGCCTACATACAAGCCGAGAAGTACTTTGTTTCTTTTCATAAGTTATTAATAATTAATTAGATATTTTATTTTTCTTTTTCACAATTAATGTACAAAGATACACATTTTTCCGAATATATAATAAAATAGTTACATTTTTCTAAAAAAAAGTTTTCCACAGCCCCCTCCCGACCCTCCGCAACGGCACCCTCGGACGACCCCCAAAGCACCCATTGCCAAACTGCACTTCCTTCCATTTCCTCCCCTCCCCCAACCCGCAGCAAACCAGCACCTAAGACGAACCCCCTCTTACTCCTCTCTTTCTCTCCTCCTTACCCCCGCCTTATAAAAATTTTCTTTAGTAAGCAATAATAAGGAGAGGATAACGTTAT
>DGTB01000208.1 GCA_002394185.1 Bacteroidales bacterium UBA4347
TGGCGGGGTTCGGGTAGAGGGCCACGGCACTGTTGTCGATGTCGTCGATGCCGGTGGGCTCGTTCTCGGTGGTGAAGGAGGGGTTGGAGGCCGTGCCGGCAAACTCGCTGTAGACGCCCTCCGCGCAGATGCTGCGCACGTAGACGTCGTAGGCCGTGCTGGGCTCCAGCCCGCTGAGCGTGATGCTGTTGGTGGTGGCGGTGACCGTCTGGCCCACGCCGTGGGCAAAGCCGTTGAGGCCGTACTCAATCTCGAAGTTCGTCACTCCCGCAGGAGCCGTCCAGCTGACCGTGGCCGTGGTGGTGGTGACGCCGCTCACGCTGACGCCGCTCACAGGCTGGCAGGTCGTCGTGGTGAAGCTCGCCGTGTCGCTCCACCCGCTGCGCTGCGTCTCGCTGCACACGGCGCGCACGCTGAAGCTGTAGGTCGTGGACGACGTCAGGCCCGTCAGCGTGTAGGGGTTGGTGCTGGTGGTGATGGTCTGGTCATAGTTGGTGCCCGTCACGTGGATCTCCCACTCCGTCTCCGCCTCGCCGGGCGTCCAGCCGAGGGTGGCGCTGTTGAGCGTCACGTTCTCGTAGGTCAGCGCCGTGGGCGTGTAGCACGGATGCTCGTCGGTGATCACCGTGACGGTCATCCACTGGCTGGTGTGCTCGGCGTCGCACACGGCGCGCACTCCGAGGGTGTACTCTGTGCCCGCCGTCAGGTTGGCAAAGCTGTAGAAGGTGTCGGTGACAGAGACCGGCGTTACCGTGGCGCTGTCCCACTCGGCGGCTATGGCCACCTGGTAGGCGCTGGCGTCGCCGCTCCAGCTGAAGCTGGCTGTGGTCTCCGTGGCGGCAGAGACGGTGATGACCGGGGCCTCGCAGACGGGTTCCTCGATGGTACCCGACTGCCACACCGTTATGTCGTCGATGCCGACAGAGTAGTAGAGGGAATTGTGGTACCAGCGGAAGGCAATGCGGGCCACGTCGGCCGTGACATTGGTGAACTCGACAGTGTCGCAGGTCAAGGTGGTGGTGTTGGGAATGGTGGCCACGCTGACATAGGAGCCATCGGGATCATCGGGGTCGGTGATGTAACCCACGGTCAGTGTACCATTGGTGGCAGACTCCATCTTGTACCAGAAGCTCATGCTGAGGAGGTTGACGGAAGGCTGGATGGGAGGCAGGGCCATAATCTTGGTGTTGCCATAGGCGGCGCCGCTACCGGAGGTCATGGTCACTGCATTGGTGCCGGTGTGGGGGTACCAGTAGGAGCCGCTGCCATTGACGTGGGGGGTGTAGTTGGCATTGGTGCCGTTGGAGTAGGCCGTCCAGCAGGAAGGCATCTGGCCAGCGGTGCTGTAGGTGGCGGGCGTCACGCCCTCGAAGCTTTCAGCATAGGGCAGCTCGGCATAGCCGCAGAGGGTTCTGACATTGATATTGGTCGTCCAGTAGCTGAAGGTGGAATCGTTGCAAATCTTTCTCACCCAGAAGCTGTACAACGAGTCGGAAGGCAGGCCGGTGACGGTGTGGCTGAGGCCGGTGACAGTGTCGAAGAGGTCGAGACCGGCGGTGTTGGACGTGCCGGCAGGACGGTAGTCGATCACATAGGTGGCTGCGGAGTCACCGCTCCAGATGAGGCTGACGCTGTTGGGCGTAACGTTGTCGGAGGCCAGGTCGTAGGGGCGCTCGCAGGCCTGCTGCTTGATACTGACGCTGTCAATGATGGGAGGCATCATGGTGTAGGTGTGGGTGGACGTGGCGGACTGGAAGAAGGCGAAGACCAGGCGACGCACACCGGAGACACCGTCGAAGAGAACGTTGTGGGTGTCGCCCACAGTGTCGCGGCGGGCATGGACAGTGGTCAGACGGCCCCAAGGTGTATCAAGGCCGGTGCTACTGGGCGTACCCACAACAACGGCGGGATCGACCAAGAGGACGCTGACGCCGTCGTAGTTGCCTTCATTGCAACCACCGCCACGATAGTAGAAGGAGAGCGAATAGTTGTGTTCAACAGCGCCGAAGTCGATGTCGCGATAGGCGAAGGTGTTGACGATGGTGCCGGGGGTCCAGGAGTTGGTCTGGCCACCGTCGACGCTGAGGTACATCACATTGTTGCCAGGAGTGACAGTGTCGACAGCGCCACGATACCAACGTGCGGCGCCGTTGCTGGCGGTCTGCCAGTTCTGCCATTCGGCGGCAGCTTCAAAGTCGTAGTTGTAGGGAACCACGGCGGGAACCTGCGAAGTGGAGAAGCGCATGGTGTCGTGGCTGAAGAAGGCCGTCTGGCCGTCGGCGCAGACAGGAGCCACCACATAGCGATAGATGGTGTTGGGGTTGAGGCCGGTGAGGGTGAAGGGGTTATTGTTGGCGGTCACCTCGGTCCAGACGTCGACCGTGTCAATGGCATAGCGGATCTTCCACTGCGTGAAGCCGTCGAGGCCGTCGGTCCAGCCAAGGTCAACGGTGCTGGTGGTGGCATTGGCGGCGGTGAGGTTGGTGCTGCGAGAGCAGGGCGAGCCCACTACAATACTGATATCGTCCACATAGATATAGCTGTACGCGTTGGTATCCTTGTAGCTCATAAGGCCGATGTAGGCGCCGTGGCCGGTGAAGGAGCCTGTCTCGACGAAGTACTGGCTGACGGTGGTGGTCAGGCGGATGGTGTCGATGGGCTGGAAGGTGCTCAAGCTGTCGGGGTTCGTAAGGACACCGACAACAAGCTTGCGGTTGTTGGTCGACGACTTGGCCCAGAAGCCAACCTCTATCTGGTTCATCGGGAAGTTGACAGTGTCGATTTCGGGGAAGACCATCACCTCGTGGTCGGCATAGCCTGTGGCGGTGGTAAAATAGAAGTAGAGGACATTGCTGCCGCTGTGGGCATTAGCGCTCGAACTATTGATATAGGGGTAGTAGTTGGTAGTGCCGGTGGCATTGTTGATGCGATGCCAGCAGTTGGGCAGACCGGCGGAAGTACCGGTAGCATAGTTGTTCGGGTCGAAGAAGACCGGCAGGCTGATGGCGCCGCAGAGGGTGTTGAAGGAAGTCTCCACGTAGGAGGTAATAGTGCCGTCAGAGCAGACACCCACCACTCGGAGTGTATAGGAACTGCTGGGATCCAGGGTGTTGACGATAATGGTATTACTGCTGACGATGTCGACAGTGTCAACAGTGGTACCATTGTCGAAGTAGCAGCGGTAGCTGTAGAGGTCATTGGTGTCGGTGACAGTGACAGTGACGCCGGTAGCCGTGATGTTGCTGACCGCAACAGCCTGCGGGGCGATGCACGAGGGGGCTACGTGGACGTCCACATCGTCGACAAACCAGAAGAAGTTGCTGGCAGCGGCATTGTGGCGCATGGCGATGCGGGCACCCTCAGGAGCACCGGCGAAACGCACGACTTTCAACTGGAAGGCGTTGCTGAAGTCACTGTAATTATAGTGGTCTACTACAACAAAGGTGGTGTCGACAAGCGGATTGGTGATATATCCCACATCGAAGGAGCCAGCGCTGGAGGAGGTGCCTTCGGGACGTGTCTGGAAGGTGAGCTCGAGGCCGCTGATGGGCTGGTCGAACAGAGGCAGGATGGCGATGGTGCGGGCCGCGGCGTTGCCAGGATAGAACTTCAGCGTGCCTTCATCATAGCTGTAGGTACCAGAAATGACAGCGGTCATGTAGGCTCCGGGGAAATTCTTGTTGAGGTTCCAGCAGGGAATCATGCCCTGATTGTTGGAGTTGTAGGAGGTTGTAAGGTCATTGAAGTCCTCGAAGAAAGGCACCGACTGGACACTGCAGTTGGTGCGGAAGGAGATGCGGGTGGAGTCTTCGGAGAGACCCGTGGCGCACTGGGTGCGCACATAGAAGGTGTAGAGCGAGTCGGCATCAAGGCCGGTGAACTGGTAGTCGTTGCCGGTAACCTCGATGGGCTGGTCGCCACCATAGATCCAGTAGTGGTCGCTATTGTTGGCATCGGTAATATGGATTGTGGCGGAGGACGAGTCGATATCAACCAGCTCGATCTCGGAGGGATTCACACAGGCGGGCAGGGCATCGACAACGATATTGTCGAAGTAGGCAACAGAACCTATGGTGCGTACAGCAAGCATGCCACTGCTATGGCCGGCGAAGGTGGCAGTGAAGTTCTGCCAGGTGCCAGTGGCATCGGGGACGCAGCTCATCACCGGAACGAAGCTTCCGCGGTCAAGAGGATTGCTGACCACACCGATTTCAAGACCATTGCTGGAACTGGTCACGCGAAGGTCGAGACTCATTATCAACTGCTCGGGAGCAATGCCAAAGTTGGGCAGGACAACCACCGTGCCAGTGTTGACATAGACGCAGTTGCCGCCGGCGGCATTGTAAGTGGAATTATTGTTGAAGTAGGGGTAGTTGGCCGAGCTGCGATAGGGGACAAACCAGCAGGGCAGGTCGAAACGGCTGGTTGCAGAGGAACTCGTAGAACCTGTATAGGAGTTGAAATCCTCGCTCCAGGGCAGGGAGTCGACAGCCACACATGCCGTGGTGACAGTCATGGTATGGGGCAGGGTGGTGACGTCGCCGCATTCGGTGACCATGCTGACTTCGTAGGTGGTATTGGGGGTCAGGCCCGTGAAGGGGGCGATGGTGTCGGTGACGGAGGTGACGATGGTGTCGGTGTTATTAGTGAGAGTCACCACGTAGTTGCCGACAGCATTGGTGTCGAAGATAATGACATTGAACGAGGTGTCGGTGAGGTCGGCAATGTCGATCCCCTGTGCACGAGCACAATCGGGAGCCAGATAGAGGTTCACATCGTCGACATACCAGTAATAGCCCGTGCTATTGGCCATGTGGACGAAAGCAAGGACGGAATTGTCAGGCACATTGGCAAGGGAGACATCCTTATTGATATATTCGGCGGTGCCCGAAAAATCGGCCACATTGATAGAATCCAACATAACAAAGACCGTGTCGCCGGTGTTGTCATCGATGGTGTAGTAGCCCAACATGAAGTAGCCACAGCTGGCACTCGTGCTCTCGGGACGGGTCCAGAAGTTGACGTTCATGTCGCTCCAATGGAGGTCTTGGTCGATCGAGGGGAAGAGGACGACATTGCCCGTGGTGGTGCCACGGAAATCGAGGAAGAGAGTGCCGCTATGGGCCAATGTCGTGCTGGAGCGCACAGTGTTATTGCCGCTCATGCTGGTCCAGCACAGGGGGGCCTGACTGGAAACCTGGTTCTCGAAGTCATCGATCCAAGGCAGTGTGCTGACAGGAGCACAGGCGGTGCGGAACTCGTCGTAACGCGGAGCGGTGGTGGAGCCGTCGGAGCAGCGGGTGTACACCTCGAGCTCGTAGGGCATATTGGGCTGCAGGCCGGTCATGGTGAAGACGTTGGAGGTCGCGTAGAAGTGGACCGTATCTTCGCCATTGATGGCATTGATGACATAATCGTTCACCATGGCGGTATCGTTGATGGTCACCGTGCCACCGTCGGAGGTGATGTTGGAAACCTCGAAGCTGAGCAAGCGTGCGCAACCAGGGGCGGCATACACTCTGATATCGTCAATATAGACAGTGATACCTGTACCCTTGCGGAAGGCGATGAAACCGGTGGCCTGCGACGGGAATTCAACAATGAACTCCTCCCATGTGCTGGTAGCCGAGGGGCCGCAATCTTGGACCATAACGAAGGTCGACGGATCGTCGGGGTTGGTCATATAACCCACCTGAACGCTGTTGCCAGCCGTAGCCACACGGGCATAGAACCCCATTTCGAGACCACTGACGGGCATCTCGAAGAGCGGCAGAGACACCACCGTGGGGTGGGCAGTCGAAGTGTAGAAGTAGAGACTGTTGCTGCCGCTGAAGTGGTTGGAAGTAGTGACATAAGGGTAATTGGCCGAATAGCGGTCAACAACTTTCCAGCAGTCGACATCAAAACGGCTGGTAGCCGAGGAGCTTGAAGCACCGGTATACGACTCGAAGTCCTCCACAAACGGCAGGCTGTCGTTGCTATAAGGCAGGCAGGGGGTATGCGCGACAGTCGTGACGGAAGCCGTGGCGTTGCCATCGGAGCAGACCGACGAGACCGCGATGGTGTAGCTGGAGTTGGGCACCAGGTCGAAGAAGGTATGGGTGGTGGTATAGATGGTCTCGGAGAAGGTGCTGTCGCCGGAGAATTGCACCAGATAGGTACCATTGTTGGCGGCGTCGGCAATGTTGATGGTAATCTGGGTGGGGGCCAGGGCCGACACGGTGACGCTGTCGGGCATGTCGCACAGCGGGGTCACCATCAGGGTAATGTCATCCACATAGGTAATGTTCGTCGAATTGGAATCGCTCATAATGGCCACATAGCTGCCCGTGTCGGTATAAGCCGACAGGGGCACCTCGAAGTATTCCCAGGTGCTGGTGGTGCTCACCTGCATCGAGGCCAGTTGGGTGAAGGTGGTGGCATCGGTGGGGTCGGTCATGACGCCCACTTTCAGACGGCCATAGTTGGCAGAGGCTTTGTAGGCCCAGAAGCCGATGGAGAGAGCGTTCAAATCGCCGCTGTACTGCGGCAGGGCCACCCAGCTCTTGTTGTAGGTGGCGTTGTTGTACATGTAGAAGGCATAGGTGGAGTTATACGCATAGGTGCTGCTGGGGTAGGGATAGTTGGTGGTGCCACCCACACGGCCGCGCGTCCAGCAGTGGTCAACTTGGCCGGAAGAGCCACTGGCGGTGGCATCCTCAACATCGTAAAAATAGGGCAGGTCGCTACTGGTCAGAGCCGCGCACCTGGTGCGGAAAGCCATGGCACGGAAGGCTCCGGTGTCGCCGACACCGCAGATGGGGCGCACGGCGACAGTATAGGCCGTGTTGGCCTCAAGAGAGGAAAGCGTGGCCGAGGGGATACCGCTGGCCGTCGTGGTGGTCACGACGACGTCACCCTGACGCAGCTCCACCTCCCAGTCGGTGGCAGTGCCACGCTCAACCCACGACACCGTGGCAGCGTATGTCTCTGCCTCTACAACAAGGCTGTCCACCCTGGGGCAGGTGGGGATATAGTCGAGTTCGACATCGTCGATGCAGCATCCATAGGCACCATGATAATACCAACGGAAAACGATATGTGTGGCGTTGGCAGGAAGGCTGGAGAGGTTGATCTCAACCTCGATGCCGTTGTTGGGCTGCAGGCCATTGTCCAAATGCACGGTGGCCGACGAGGCCGCGATGGTGTGGATGGGGGTGAAGCCCGTGGTGTCGGTGCCGGTCACATAGCCCACCGTCATCACGCCCTGCGAGCTACCCTCGGAACAGAACCAGAAGGAGAGCTGCAACTGGTTCAGCGGCACATTCATCGCGGGAACCAGCGCATACTTGGTGTCGCCGTTGGATGCCGTGGAGCTGCAGTAGAAGACCAGGCTCTTGTCGCCCGTGCGGCGATAGACATAGCTGCCCGTACCGGTGACCACATGGGGCACATAGGTGGTGCTGGTGCCATTGCTGTAGGCATTCCAGCAATCGGGCATGCTGCCGGCCGCCGAATAGGAGGTAATGGCGGTTGCATCTTCGAACCCCTCAAAATAGGGCACCTGCTGCGTGCAGTCGCTTTGTGCACGCGCCGCCCACGGCGCCAGCAGCGCCAGGGCAAATGCAAATAATAGTGTTTTTTTCATTTTTGTTTGTGTTTTTATTGTTTTGCTTTTTTTTCTACAATTACATAATCTATGCCTTCGCACCCGGGATTCATTCCCCGATGGCCAGGACAGGATGCCCAGAACCGACACCGCTTGTCAGCAGCGTCGGTCCTGGCTTAAAGGATTTCTTTGATGATTCGGGAGGATAGCCACCTCCGATGGAGGTCGTTGTCAGTGTTTTCCAATGCCACGCACCCCATGGCCGCCACTTCCGGCAGTTCCACCCGCGGCAGCAAATATGCCACCGGCGGCAGACAGGCCATTCTATATGCGTTGCATTTCATTTTCAATTGTTTACACAAAACCTCCACCCCATTTCAAGGGTGGATTGTCGAGTGCAAATATACGAAAAATAATTTGATTATCAAAAAAAAATCTATTTTTTTTACATAAATGTTCCATCCATTTCCACCCCCCACCCCTACCCTACCAGAAAGGTGTCCGATACGGCATATCTTATATTGT
>DGTB01000189.1:0-7224 GCA_002394185.1 Bacteroidales bacterium UBA4347
TGCCCATGTGGGAGCTGGCCAGCCATGAGACGCACTGCATGATCGGCTACCACGCTGTGCCGATGATGCTCGAGGCCTATATCCACCTGGCCGAGCCCGACGGCACGCTGGCGGGCTACACGCCGAAGCAGATGCTCGACGCCATGGTGGCCACCAGCAACCGCACCGAGGCCCATCGTGCATACGCCGCGCAGGGTTATCTCTCGTCGGAGATTGACAACGAGAGCGTGAGCAAGACCCTCGAATACGCCTACGACGACTGGTGCATAGCCCAGATGGCCGAGATGGCTGGCGACACTGCCACGGCCCGCACCTACTGGATTCGCATCCAGAGCTGGCAGAACATCATCGACAGCAACGGCTTCGCCCACGCCAAGCGCAACGGCGGCTGGGTGACGCCCTTCGACCCCACCGAGGTCAACAACCACTATACCGAGGCCAACGCGTGGCAGTACAGCACATACGTGCCGCACGACATCGATGCGTGGGTCGCTAATCTTGGCGGCAAGGACAAGGCCATCGAGTTCCTCGACAGCCTCTTCGAGGGCCGCAACGCCATGAGCGGCCGCGACCAGGCCGATGTCACCGGTCTCATCGGCATGTACGCCCATGGCAACGAGCCGAGTCACCATGCTGCCTGGCTCTACTCCCTGCTCGGCCAGCCCGAAAAGACCAAGCAATATGTGCACCGCATACTGAACGAGATGTACACCAGTGCCCCCGACGGCCTCTGCGGCAATGAGGACTGCGGCCAGATGAGTGCCTGGTATGTGCTGGCCGCCCTTGGCATGTACGAGGTCTGCCCCGGCAGCGATGTATGGGTGGAGACCGAACCCTTGTTCAAGGTGGAAGGTTTTGAACGTTTGCCCCTCGCAGTGGTGCTGTCCGATCAGACCTGCCCCGACAGCCTCCGCATCACCCCCTGCCCGGTCTTCGACGACTGGCGCATGCAGATGAAAGGGGAGAAAACGGGAGAGGTAAAGGTATACACCGACAAGGAGGTCCGGTTCTATTCGCCTTTCAAGAAGGATGGCGAGTTGAAGCTTGTGCAAGACTGCCTTGAGGGTAGGCACAATGTCACCTCGTTCGCGGTTCTTCCCGAAGCAAAGGAGGCTGATGTCACCTTTGCTGCTCAGGTTGAAGGACGGTTGATGTCACAGCCTGTGACGCAACACCTTGTGCGCACTTCGACCGACAAGCACGTCACCTACCTCACGCAGCCCGCTCCGCAGTACACGGAGAACGGTCCCGAGGGCATGGTGGACAATATCTTCGGCACCACCAACTACCGCATCGGCGGTTGGCAGGGCTGGCAGGAGGACATGGTGGCCATGGTTGAACTGGACAAGGTGCAGGCCGTTCACACCGTTGGCGTGGACTGCCTGGAGAACATGCGCTCGTGGGTCTTCTTCCCGAAGAGCGTAAGGGTGGAATACAGCCTCGACGGCCAGGAGTGGCAGCCCTACGGCGAGGTGGAGAACACGCAGTTCGCCGCCGTGCATGCCCGCCAGGAAGAGAGTGTGCAGCATACCTTCGCCGTTAACGGTTCGGCGAAAGCAAAATATTTGAAAGTAACAGTCAAGAACTATGGCTCGCTGCCCCAATGGCACGTCAGCGCCGGGCAGCAGGCATGGGTCTTTGTGGATGAAATAATAGTTAAATAGAGATGAAAAAGATATTCTTCAGCATTGCGGCCCTGATGGCCGTGGTTTTCCTCGCTTCGTGCGACAGCAAGCTGTGCTACTGCTATGAGTATGGTTACGAGACGGAGGTCTATGTCAACACCGACACTCCGTGCAGTTCCATGGGTCATGGAGAACGTGGCTGCGTGGAGAGCTATGAGCGCATGGATCCCGGCCAGGTGGCGTTGAATCCTACGCTATAGGAGCAGAATGGCGTTCGACACCGGGCGCTGGCCTTCGTGGTCGTGCCTGTTGTTGTCGGAGGGGTAGTTTACTACTCCCTTGTCTTTGATATACATGGTTGAGGAGCCTCCGCCGTCGAGATTGATGGCTTCGGAACACCCCAACCAACGCATCACCCTTTCCAGTTCGGGAAGGGTGAACCCTTCTGCTTTGTGTTTGAAACGGCCGTCGGCTACGAGCAATACGGTGGTGCCGTCGGGGCGCAGGCCAAGGGCGGTGCGGTTGTGACGGTTGGTGACGAAGGTGCGGTCGTCGCGCTGGGGCACATACTGCCCTTCGCGGAGCAGCATGGGGCCTGCGGTCATGATGTCGCCGTGGGAGAGGAGGTTTTCCCACGTGCGGTTGCTGTCGGGCACCCACAGGCGGGTGGGCCCGAGGGTCAACGTGGCGTACTGGTAGTATTTGCGGTTCACGCTGTCGTTCTTCTGTGGGGTGTTCTCGCCCAGCAGTTGGCCGTCGATGCGCAGGTAGCAGATGGGGTTCCCCTTGTCCATATCGAAGAAGGAGCCGTTGACGGCGGCATAGGCCTGCTGGCGTTCGGCGAGGGTGTCGACAGGAGTTAGTATCGAGTCATACGCAAAGGCGAGCCGTCGAGGCGAACCGGCAGGAATCTCGATGACAAACAGGTGCTGTGCCGAGCAGAAGAGTTCGCCTTCGCCGAAGTGATAGTTTTTGAAGACAAAGCCGTCGAGACTGTCGGTGCTCCACTCGGCATTGACAATGCGGAGTGAATCGTTGCTGTAGTCCACCGTCTGCGAGCATGCCGACAGGCACCAGACTGTAAGCAGGGCCAGTGTAAATAGTCGCTTCATTTTTTCTTCTTGTTTTTGCGTTTGAAGAGGTCGCTCCAACGGTCGAAATCCTTGGTCAGTTTCAGACCGGCCCCCTGCTTGTAGGGCAGGTCGATGCGGGTATAGTCGTTGGTATTGGTGCGGTTGTATGCGAAGAGGTGGATGACGGAACTGAGACGGTAGCCTATGAGAGCGTCGATGACGGCACCGTTCACTGTGCCGGCTTCCAGCTCGCGGCTTTCGCCACCGTAGCCCAAGGTGCTCTCCAGATACCAGCGCCCCCAATCCTTGCTGATGTTTACATCCAACTGTTGGTTGGTGTATTCGTTGGCCGATTTGTAGTCAATGTTTACGTCGACAAACTGTACCATATCCGTCAGGCTGTTGCCGACAAAGGAAGTGACGGCTCCGAGGGCATCGGCGCCGCCGGAGGTCTGGCTGTTGTTGCTGTTGACATTGTAGAAGCTGCCGGTGATAAGAAGCGAGAGGGTCTGGTTGAGCATGTCGCGCTCATTGTTTCGGTCGATATAGGCAAATACCTCTTCTTCCACACTCTGGTCGGCCTTCGGAAGGCGTAGGTCGAAGCCGATCTTCGGGTCGCGAAGGGTGCCGGAAATGGATATGATGTTGTCTACCTGCAAATTCTTTTGCGTGTTGTCGATGCTTGAGAGGCTTCCTGTCAGGGTTGAGAGGTTGACCCTTTGCGAATACACAGCCTGCAGGTCGAAGCGGGCATCCGGCAGATTGCCTTGGAAGTTCAGGTTGCTGCCGTTTTCAATGGTGAAGCGTTTCTCGTATACCGAGAAGAGCCCCACCTTCATCAAGCCTGACGAAATGACGTAGTTGCCCAATACCTGGGGGCTGCCGTTGCCGTTGAGGTTGAGGTGAAGGTCGCCGGCACCGGTGGCGCCCACGTTCACGCCCACCTCCTTGAAGTCCATTGGCAGGTTGAGTTTCACGTCCGGTGTGATGTTGAGGTCCAGCTCCAGGTCAAAGTCCGCCCGGCGCTCTTTGTCTTCGCCATGGGTCTCGTCGACAGGCTCGTCGTTGACGAATGATATGTAATTTTGCGATTTGACGCTCTGTTGATAGCTGATGGGCACCGTCAATTCGCATCCGGGATTGGTGCGTGCTCGGACATCGATGTTCAGGTGGTTCACCGGGCCTGTCACCCGGCCGTCGGCCGAGGCAAAGAGCCTCCCATAGAACTGTTCTCCGCTCTTGCGGTCCAACACCATCAGGTTGTCTGTCGTTACTCCCAGATTCAGCACCAGCTCCTGTTCGGGCGTCAACTCGATAGTGCCGTTGGCCAGCGCAATGTTCGACTGCGGGTCGCGAATGACGAAATCCTTCAATGTGACGGTGTTGTTATACAGACGTATACTGTCTGCTATACGGTATGTTACGTTGGTAATGTCAACCTTCAGAGACCCGTCTTCAACGAGGGCGTCGCCAAGAATCAACGGGTTGTTGACGGTACCGGTCACACTGAAGTCGCCACTCAGTTTGCCGTCCACATGGCTCGAAAATGAGCTGACGAGCGGCTTGGCCATGGCCAAAGAAAAGTCTTTCAGGCGTATGTCGAAAGTCATCCCGGGGTCCTTTTGCCCCAGTTCGAGCCATCCGTTGGCATTCACTTGGTTGTTCTTGAGGTCCAGCTGCAACATCCCCAGCTCCGAATTCCAGTTGCTGACAAGTTGCATTGTGCCAAGAGCCTGTTCATTCACGTGGCAGCTGTCGATTTCCAGGTTGGCATTGAAGTAGGGGGTCTCGTCGAGACCGTGAAGTGCGAAGGTCCCCCCGATGTCTCCCCTTATGTCAAGCGGGCTGTCCTGAAGCAGGAGGTCGCTCAGCAGGTTAAGGCTGAAACGGTTGAACGTCAGGTCTACGTGGTCGCCGGGTTGTCCGGTGAGGCTCAGGTTGGCATTGATTTGTTGCTCCTCGCTTTCGATGCTGATTCGCTCGCCTACGATGCCGATACGCCCGTCATTGACCAAGGTAAGCCCTTCTGTGGACAGGCGCCACGGTGTATCACCGATGAAGAACAGCGGGTTCAGCACCTGAATGGTGTTGCCCTCCAAACCCAGCACCAGATCGCCCATCGACGGGCTCTCGTTGTTGCCCCATGTAAGTTTGGCCGTGGCAAGTGAAGGCTTGCTGCTGAGGGTCAGTTTCACCCTGTCCATCAGCTCCATTCTGCCCACGTTCATTTCCTGTGTCTCCACCTGTAGCACATAGCGGTCTCCGATGCTGCGGCCGTTGATTCCTATGTCGTTCAGCTTGAGGCTGCCAATGCTGACTGAGTCGCTTACCGCCACAAGCTTCACCTGCTCGCCGAAATTGTAGGAGCCGTCGATCCTTGTCCCGCGGGCTATGTTGATGCCGTCCACTAGGCCGTGCAGGATGCTTCCGTCGTCGAGCCATCGCACCTGATAGGCCAGTGTACGGTCGGCAAGGCAGGCAACGGCGGCACTGTCAAGCGGCTCTTCGCCGGCAAACATCTCCGGCATATACAGCTGGCCGAAGTATTTCACAATCAGCGGCAAGTCGGTATATTTGAACTGGCCGCGGATGTCAACGTCGGCAAGGTCGCTCTCCAGGTCAATATCCTTGCCGTGCTCGTCTGTCTCTATCGTCAGGTCGATATTTTTCACCCGCATGTCGCCGTATCGTGTACCGCGGGCTTTCACGGTTCCGTTCATCTCTTCGAGGCTGTTGCCTTTCAGGCGTGCTGTGAGTTGGGTGGCCAGGGGGTGGGGGAGGAGGCCGAGGTCGAGATGGTCGATGGCGGCATCGAGGTTGAATCCCTTGGTACTGTCGGCGAGGGCGGCCAGAAGCTCTACCGAAAGCATGGCCAGGGTGTCGCTTGACTCCACCTTCATGTTCAGCTCGCCGCCTTTCAGACGCCCGTTGATGCTGGCGGCGCTGAGGGGGTGGCCTTTCACCACGCTGTTGGTCAGGTGGCCATCCATGGCGAGGTCGAGACGATGACGCCAGTTTTTGAGGCCTTTCAGTTCACCAAGCCATTTGCCATCCACGCTCAGGTCGAAACCGCTGCGTGTCAGCCACTCGGTGCGCAGCAGGTCCAGACCGAGGCCGTCGCTGCCGGCGTCGAGGGTGAAGTGGTAGCCCGCGGGAGTGTGCCGCAGTGTGGCATCGGTGCTGATCTGCCCCAACCGGCAGTCGGCCAGCATATTCACCGCTGCGTTGTCCTTGATGCCACCGCGCACCGTGGCGCTGAGATTCAGCGTGCCCATGTCCTCGAGGAGCTGCTCGACGGCCCGGCCAAGGGCTATCTTGCCCGTGAGGGGCTGCAGGTCGGCGGCATTGGTACGCAGATGCTCTATGTCGACATCGAAGGTCGTGGTGTCGATTCGGGGCAACCCGCGCACGGTGCCCACGACAAGCGCCGACGAGGCCTCGCCCCAGCGCACCATCATGTCGGTCGTCAACGAGTCGATGGTGCCTGTCGCCGTGCCCTCGGCCTCGGCCACAGCGTCGATGCCCCAAAGCACAGGCGCCCAGTAGGCCACGTCGCTCATCTGCACCCGCGTCCCTTCCTTCAACACCGCATTGTGCTGCACCGTGGAGACGTATCCGTTGATACCTTTCCACGTATTGTAGCGCAGTTCGGCGTCGGTGACAATCGTGCTGGCTCCGGTCTCCACCCTCATGTTGTGCGCTATGATGCCGTAGGGGCTCACGTGGACGTCGCCCTTCAGGTCGCGCAGTATGAATCCGCTGCGCTCGCGCGTGGCGAACCGGACAATGCGGCAGGTGACGTCGTCGTTCTTCACCAGCACATCCTTGATTTTTGCATTGATCTCGAAAAACTCCATGTGCGGTATCTGCACACCGTAGGGATAAACCGTTTTGCGGTGGTCCGGCAGGTCCATCTTGTAGTGCACATTGTCCATAATCAGAGTCTTGGCCTTTACCACGAAAGGCTCGTGCTTCTTCGATGACTGCTGCTTGGATTTCTTCTTGTAGTAGTCTATCAGGAATTTCAGGTTGATATCATTCCCGCCATGGGTCTCGAAGTGGTAATAGGCATTCTTCAGGCGCACATAATCCAGGTCCAACCCGTGGCCGTCAAAGGGAAAATGCGAAAAGCGCACATGGATTGCCTCCCCGTTGAAAATAGTGTCGTTCGTCGGCGACACCCACAGCACATGGTCGAGCAGCAGGTGGTCGAACGGCATCGCATGCAGCGACCCGATGCGCAACTCGCCGCCCCACTCCTTCGAAAAATAATTCCCCGCCACAGCGCCGGCAAACGACTGCACAATAGAGTAATTGACCAGTGCCACAACGATATACACCGTCAGCCCCAGCGCCAATAACACTCGCGAGATTATCTTCCAAACCCTTTTCACAACCCAATTAACTCAAAAAAATATATTTTATTATGTATCATATATAAATTTTTCAACCCCTGCACCTCACTTCCCACCTCCCGCATCCCCCACCCGAACCCTACCCAATACGCCCCCGATACGGCCGTTCTT
>DGTB01000189.1:7373-7646 GCA_002394185.1 Bacteroidales bacterium UBA4347
ATAAGAACGGCCGTATCGGATACCTATTTGAACAGACTCCAATCCTGGGTTGTTTGTGCTTATATTTTTGTAAATCAGTTAAATATTTTAATTTGGCATTGATTTTTGACCTTTTCGTCTCTAATGGTGCCAATTTTTGAGTGAAAAAGACTCCTGAGGGGTGGATTTGCACGGCGCTTTTGCAACACGGATGAAAAAATTTTTGAATTAGTCAGTGTTGTAAATCAGATGATTCTGTGAGTTGGATGAATTTTTTCGAAAAAATATTTTGTC
>DGTB01000002.1:0-2102 GCA_002394185.1 Bacteroidales bacterium UBA4347
ACAATATAAGATATGCCGTATTGGATACCTTTTATGTACCCTTCGGGTGGCAGTTGGGGGCGGCGTACAATATTTGTGGAAAAGTTGCGTTATGATGGTGTTATATGAATGGAAACACGGTGAAAAGAAGAGTTTTAACGGTATGAAACATTTTGTCGTCATCCTGCTGCTCCTGCTGCCTGTAGTGGCGGCGGGCCAGAACAAGAAGAGCACGCCGCTGTTCGAGCGCGCGGTGGAGAAAGGCATCGTGGGACAGTACGAGGAGGCGGAGAAGTTGCTCCTCAAGGCCCTCGATGTCGACCCCGGCTACGCCGAAGCCTGGCTTGTGCTGGGCAACCAGCAGTTGGCCATGGAACGCTATGCCGACGCTATCGCCAGCTATGAGCGGTGTCAGGATATAGACAATCCCAGCTGGCGCAAGGAGGTCAAGGAGAAGCTCCGCATTGCCCGTTGGCGTCAGCATGCCGTGGAGAACCCCGTGCCTTTCCGTCCCATCAATCTCGGAGCCAACGTCAACACGTCCGACGATGAGTACCTGCCGGCCCTGACGGCTGACTACCGCATGCTGGTCTTCACGCGCCGTTCGCCCCGCAACGCGCAGACCCTGCGCGGGTTGGACATGGAGGAGGATTTCTACTATTCCGACTACGACACCATGGAGCTCGACTGGGGTCCGGCCCACCGTATGCCCGAGCCCCTCAACAGCCACGGCAACGAGGGTGCCCAGACCATCTCGCACGACGGCCGTGTGGTCATCTTCACCGCCTGCGGACGCAATGCCCATAGCGGCTGCGACATCTACATGAGTGTCCGCCAGGGAGGCCGCTGGGGCAAGCCGCGCAGTCTGGGCGAGCCTGTCAACTCGCCCTACTGGGAGTCGTTCCCCTCGCTGTCCATCGACGGCTACACGCTCTATTTCGCCTCCAACCGCCCCGGCGGCTATGGCGGCACCGACATCTGGTACTGCACCCTCGAAGAAGGGCGTTGGAGCGAACCCCGCAACCTCGGTCCCGCCATCAATACCCGGGGCAACGAGACCGCTCCCTATATCCATTTCGACGACAAGACGCTCTATTTCGCCTCCGACGGCCATACGGGCATGGGGGGTATGGATCTCTATGTGGCCAAGCGGATGAACGATAGTGTTTTTGGCGAGGTGAAGAATCTCGGCTATCCTATCAATACCGTCGGCGAGGAGAACAACCTCATCGTGGCCCCCGACGGCCGCACGGCCATCTTCTCTTCCGACCGCTTCGGCGGATATGGCAAGCAGGACCTCTATTCCTTTGTCATGCCTGCGCCGGCGCGTCCCGAGCGCATCACTTTCATCGACCCCGTCGTGCAGGCCGAGAATCTGCTGACCCTCGGCGACACCGTCACCCTGCACAACATCCTCTTCCTCACCGCCAGTGCCGAACTCTACGAGGCTTCGAAGGCCGGTTTGGACCGTCTGGCCGATGCCCTGAAGCGCCATCCGCGCCTGCGCCTCGAGGTGGGCGGCCACACCGACGCCGTGGGCAAGGACGAGGACAACATGGTGCTCAGCGAGCGGCGTGCCAAGGCCGTCTACGACTACCTCGTAGAGCGTGGCGTCGAGGCCGACCGCCTCACCTACCGCGGCTACGGCGAGACACGCCCCGTGGCCACCAACGACACCCCCGAGGGCCGCGCGCAGAACCGCCGCACCACCCTCACACCCCTCAAATGAAAATAATTTCGTATATTTGCAGCCATAAAACAACAACGACAATATGAGTAAAGATATAGTTTGCAGTGGCATACGCCCCACGGGCAACCTCCACCTGGGCAATTATTTCGGCGCCCTGAAGAACTTCGTCCGCATGCAGGACGAATACGACTGCTTCTTCTTCATCGCCGACTACCATTCTCTGACCACCCATCCTACCCCCGGCAGTATCTACAACGACGCCCGCGCCATCCTGGTGCAGTACCTCGCTTCGGGCCTCGACCCCGAGAAGGCCACCATCTACTTCCAGAGCGACCTGCCCGAGACCATCGAGCTTTACCTCTTCTTCAACATGAACGCCTACCTCGGCGAGCTCGAGCGCGTCACCTCCTTCAAGGACAAGGTGCGCCAGAAC
>DGTB01000002.1:2158-5686 GCA_002394185.1 Bacteroidales bacterium UBA4347
TGCGCCAGAACCCCAACAACGTCAATGCCGGCCTGCTGACCTATCCCACCCTCATGGCCGCCGACATCCTCATCCACAAGGCCACCAAGGTCCCCGTGGGCAAGGACCAGGAGCAGCACCTCGAAATGACGCGCACCTTCGCCCAGCGCTTCAACAACATGTACCACTCCGAGGTCTTCCCCCTGCCGCAGGCCATGGGTTCCAACGGCCAGCTGGTGAAGATACCCGCCCTCAACGGCAGCGGCAAGATGGGCAAGAGTGAGGGCGAAGCCTCCACCATCTTCCTCACCGACGAGCCCGCCGTCATCCGCAAAAAAATCATGAAGGCCAAGTCCGACAGCGGCCCCACGGAAATGAACCAGAAGAAACCCGAGGAGATCGAGAACCTCTTCTCTCTGCTCAAGGCTGTCTCCACGCCCGATACCGTTGAGTATTTCGACGACCTCTACAACCGCTGCCAGATACGCTACGGCGACCTCAAGAAGCAACTCGCCGAGGACATGGTGGCTTTCGTCGAGCCCCTGCGCCAGCGCATCCTCGAGATCGGTGCCGACGATGAAGCACTTCGCCGTATTATCGACCGCGGCAAGGAGAAGGCACATGTCAGCGCCGCCCGCACCCTCGCCGAGGTACGCCACGTCATCGGCTACCGCAATTGAGGGTAGCAATAGACAATAAAAAAGCCGTCCAAACAGGACGGCTTTTTTTGTTCGATTGGTCTTTACTTACTGGGCAACGACTTCTTCGACAGCGTCGGTGGCAACCTCGGCGGCGGCGTCAGCGAGGGTCTCGGTGGCCTCGGTGGTCTCCTCGGTCATCTCGGTGGCGACAGCCTCGACAGGCTGCTCGGCCATGGTGTCAACGGTCTCGGTGTTGTTGCTGCCGCAAGCGGCGAAACCAAACATACCGGCGATTGCAAATGCAAAAAATACTTTCTTCATCATTTTGAGTTTTAAAATGTTTATTGTTAGGTTTTTTAACTTTTTATTTCCTTTTTTCGAGGTGCAAAAGTACTACTTATTTCTGAAATGTTAAAAAATAAAGTGCTAATAATTCCTAAAATAAAAGCAATGATTTGATTGTCAGTATTATATATTTGCGGTTTTCTACCCTTTCAATCCTTGTTTTCTCTGAAAAAAACCTTCCGGCCATCCCTGGGAGACCAAAAATCAATGCCCCGTCGGAAAGGTCCGGCGGGGCATTGTTTTCTGTTTCAGGGCCACTTTTTACGGCAGGGGCACCAGGTTGTTGAAGCCCATGAAGGCCATGGCCAGAATACCGGCGGTGACCAGCGCGATGGGCACTCCCTTCATGCCTTTGGGGGTGCCGGTGAGCTCCAGCTGCTCGCGGATGCCGGCGAAGATGACCAGTGCCAGGGTGAAGCCCACGGCGATGGAGGCCGAGTAGATGACGCTCTCCAGGAAGTTCATATTCTTCTGGATGACCAGGATGGCCACGCCGAGCACGGCGCAGTTGGTGGTGATCAGCGGCAGGAAGACTCCCAGGGCCTGGTAGAGGGCGGGGGCAATCTTCTTCAGCACGATTTCAACCATCTGCACCAAAGCCGCAATCACAAGGATGTAGGCAATGGTCTGCAGGTACTCCAGATTCAGCGGCACCAGCACATACTGCATGATGAGGTAGGTCACCATGGTGGCCAGTAACATCACAAAGAGCACAGCGCCGCCCATGCCGAGCGAGCTCTTCACATCTTTCGACACGCCCAGGAACGGGCAGATGCCGAGGAACTGGGCCAGCACCACGTTGTTCACGAATATGGCGCCGATAATCAGTGCAAATATAGAAACTCCAGTCATAAGTCAAATGTTTTTTATTACAATTCGGACTGCAAAAATACACACTTTTTCCGAACTGGCCAAATAAATTTTCAACTCGTATCTCTTAACTCTTAATTATTAACCTTATTCGACCCATCCCAGCACGTCGCCTTTCTTCACCATCTGGCCCTGTTTGGCGCAGGTGTCCACCACTTTGCCGCCCTTCAATGCCACGAGGGGCATCAGGGCATACGGGGCCTCGATGTGGGCCAGGGTGGCACCCTCTTTCACCTCTGTTCCGGGGGCCGGAGGGGTGCTCTGGTCGTCGAAGTTGACCTCCCACAGCAACCGACCCGTGGCGGTGGCCACAACGGGCGTGGCGCCCGGGTGCTTGGGGGTGATGTAGTTCAGGCTGATGCTCTCGGCGGTGGCGGGAGCCTTGGGGGCGTCCTTCTCGGCGCGCAGCTGCGCCACCTCCTTGTTGAAGCGCTCCTTGGCCAGGCCGCTCTTGTAGTCGCGGTACTGGCGGTCGTGCATGGCCAGCTCGAAGAGCTCTTCGTCGTCCTCGCCGCGGTCCCAGCCGTTCTGCTCCATCTCCTTGATGTACTCCGGCAGGGCGTCGGGATAGGCGTCCTGCGGCACTCCGGTGTAGAACTCCATGCCCTGGGCCTTGGCCAGCTCGACGATTTCCGGAGCCAGCGGTCCGGGCAGTTTGCCGGCACGGCCGAGGATCATGCTCCACGAGTCCTTGTCGATTTGGCTGAAACGGGGCTTGCCCTGGGCCATCGACAGCAGGTTCATCACGGCGATGTTCTTGGTGTACTGGCTGAAGGGCGTCACCAGCGGGGGGTAGCCCAGCATGGGCCATATGTGCTCCACCTCCTGGAACAGCTGCACCGTGAGCTCCTCGAAGCTCACCTCCGGCTTGCCGTTTTTCTTCAATGCCATGTTGATGGCGCCGTGCACGCCGCGCAGGTCGCTCATCATCGAGCCCATCATGCCGCCCGGCAGGCCGCAGCCCACCAGCAGCGAGGTGCTCACGCGGTTGCCGGGATTGATGTACAGGCCCAGGAAGTCGTCGATGAACTCCTGCGTCAGCTTGCGGGCTTCCATGTAGGCGTCCATGTTGATGTCCTTCACCGTGAAGCCGGCGTCCTTGAGCATGGCCTGCACCGAGATGACGTCGGGATGCACCATGCCCCACGACAGGGGCTCCATGGCGCAGTCGATGACGTCGGCGCCGGCCTGGGCCACCATCAGCGTCGAGGCCATCGAGAGGCCCGGACCCGTGTGGCCGTGGTACTGCACCACGATGTGCGGATACTTGGTCTTGATTTCCTTCACCAAACGGCCCAGCGTGGCGGGACGGCCCACGCCGGCCATGTCCTTGAGGCATATCTCGTCGGCGCCGAACTCCACCAGCTTGTCCACAATGCCCATGTAGTACTCCACCGTGTGCACCGGCGAGTGGGTGATGCTCAGGGCCGCCTGGCTGATCATGCCGGCCTCCTTGGCGTATTTGACGCTGAGTTCCAGGTTGCGCGGGTCGTTCAGTCCGCAGAACGAGCGCATGATGTCCACACCCTGCGCCTTCTTCACTTTCGGCATCAGCTGGCGCACGTCCTTCGGCACGCCGTACATGCGCAGGCCGTTCAGCGCGCGCTCCAGCATGTGGGTCTGGATGCCGGCCTTGTTGAAGGCCTTGGTCCAGGCGCGGACGGCACGGTTGGGGTTCTCGCCGTACATCAGG
>DGTB01000002.1:5794-5997 GCA_002394185.1 Bacteroidales bacterium UBA4347
AACACCCCATCTCCACAATCACCGGTGCAATCTTCTCCAGCTGGTCCACTCTCGGTTGGTATTTTCCGCTGCTTTGCCACATGTCGCGGTATACAAGACTGAATTTTATCTCTTTTGCCATAGTGTTAATTTCTTGATATAAAAAATATTACCCCAATTTATCAATAATTGGGGATAATGCAAATATACAACTTTTTTATAAA
>DGTB01000188.1 GCA_002394185.1 Bacteroidales bacterium UBA4347
GGTGTCCATGTCGGTGATGGGCAGGTTGACGCTGCCCGTGGTGCCGCCCACGGTGTAGTTCACCGTCAGGTAGCCGCTGTTGCCCATGCTGTCGATAAGCTTGCCGGCGTAGTCCGCCGTGGTCGACGGCAGTTTGGCGGCGATGTCCTGCGTGGTGCGATGCGTACCGGTCTCCCACGGCTCGATGATGGGATAGGGGGCCACCTCGGGCTTGAGCACCCAGTGGCCTATCTCCGCCACATGGGCGTCGGTGTGGTCGCCGAAGAGGAAGTAGGCCGCCATCTCGCGGTGCGTGTTGAGGATGTGGCGGTAGAAGGGGAAGCGCGTCAGGAAGGCGTCCTTGTCGATGGCCAGCTGGTCGTTGTAGGCCGTGTAGGTGAGGTTGGCGCGCGAGCGGTAGTAGTTGTACTCCGTCAGCTTTTGCACGTTGTTGGTGTGGGTGCCGCCGTAGACCGGCGAGCGGTAGTTGCCCACAGTCATGTCGCCGTACATCATGCACATGGCTATGCGCACGCCGTTGGCATCGACCGTCGTGGTGCCGCTGACGTTGCCCTGGTTGTAGCCCACGATGCCGGCGGCGTAGGTGCCGCCCACAACGGTGGCGTAGCTGTAGCAGTTCACCACGCGCACGTTGCTGTTTGCGGCTATGGTACCCACCAGGCCACCCACGGTGGTGCCTGCCAACGACGAACTGCCGTCGCTGCTCTGCACACCACAGTTGTAGATGCGCGCTCTGCCCGTGGCGGTTCCGCACACAGCACCTACATTGTTTCCCGAGGCAATGTGCACCTTGTCCAAAACGAGATTCTTCACCGTGCCACCGTTAACGGTGGTGAATAGCGGCTGCTTGAGGCCGCTGATAGTATGGTAGCCTCCGTCGAGGGTGCCCCTGAAGTTGGTGAACGAAAAACCCTCAAAGTCCGAAGCGTCGATGTCGGCGTTCAGACGGTAGTTGCCGTAGGCAGAGGTAATATCAGAAAGACTGGTGACAAGCGTCTGTGCGCCGACCGAAACGGCTGAAGCACTGAGCAGTACGAGCAGGAGCAGCCGTTTCATTCCCTCCAACCCATCAAAAAACAACAGGACGCGGTCCATACCCCTTCGTCCCTGAATTTGATTCAACATTCTGTTGGTAGTCATATTTATTTTCGTTTTTTATCATTATTTGTATTTAAAAACATCACATTCGTCACATCCCGCATAGCCCATTGAGTACTATCCAAATACGTAATACTGCAAAAAATATCTCAAAATGCAAAAATAAAAAAAAAAAATGGAAGCAGCCAAACAAATTAATTTTTTTTAAAACAATACATCCCTCCCCCCCCCACTCGCTCCCAACCACTCCACACCGTCCCTTCTCATATTGTTCGCATATTGTTCTCATATTGTTTTCATATAAACGATATAAGAACAATATAAGAAATGTCGAATTTGGTACCTATTTGGTACCTGTTGCCCCCCCAATTTTTTTTTCAACTCCATACAAGTTTCCACTCCTTGCGGATACATATATCAAATATCAGATATCAAAAACATAATAAAAAGATTTCAATCATGCACAAACACATCGTCCTCCTCTTCCTCCTCCCCCTCCTCGCCGGCTCACTCTCCGCCCAAACCCCACCCAACAAACGAGACAGGAAAAAAAACCTCGTCGTCAAAGAATGGAACACCAAGGCCGGCGCCAAAACACCCTATCTCGACAACATGGTCACCTACGACCATCTCGGACGCAAAATCGAAGAAATCGAGTACGCCTCCTATGGTCAAAAGAAACGCACCGTCTACGAGTACGATGGCGACAACACCAAGTGTTCCCGCCAGGTGGAGTACGACGACAAAAACCACATCACACGCATCAAGAAATTCGAATACAACGACGACGGCACCCGTAGCAAGCAGTACAACTACAAACCCAACGGAAAACTCGAAAGCACCAAGAACTTCGAGTACTCTTACAAATGATGAGTATCCTGGAACAAATGGAGCCCATCGGGCTCGAGGACATGAAGGCCGTGCGACTGATGAACCGCATCGACCAGAAGTTTATGGCCCCCGCAGCAATGCTGGAGGGCCTCCTGCAACGCATTGCCTCCGGCTACTACGTCCAGCTCATCGACGACAACCCCCTCGCCCCCTACCACACGCTATACTTCGACACTGACAACCTGGCCATGTACACCATGCACCACAACCAGAAACTCAACCGCCAGAAGCTTCGCGTGCGACGCTACCGCTCCACAGACACCACCTTCTTCGAAATCAAGAACAAGGACAACAAGAAGAAAACCCGCAAGGTGAGGATTGCCGTGAGCCCTCAAAGCTTCAACTCCGTGCTCACCGTGCCTGAGGTGAGGGAATTTGTCGACCGCAACACCCCCTGGCCTGTGCCCCAACTGCACGAATGCCTGGAGAACCGTTTCGAACGCATCACCCTGGTGGACAAAGGCATGAGCGAACGTGTCACCATCGACCGCGGCATCCGTTTCCACAACCGCGCTACCGGGCTGGATGCCGACATTTCGCCACTGCTCGTAATCGAGGTAAAGCACGAAGTGGGTGCCCCCACGAGCGACATTGAGCGAGCCCTGCACGACCTCCACATACTGCCCCGCAGAATGAGCAAATACTGCATCGGAACCGCTCTCACCGACCCCCTGGCAAAGAAAAACCGATTCAAGGAGAAATTGTTATACATAAATAAAATCATATCATGAAATTGCTGCAATTAGATTTCGACCCCTCCATCGCCGCCGAATTCGGCGACATCGGCGACCAAAGCATCGACCTGCTGGGTGTCCCCGTTTTCGACGGCCCCAGCCTGTGGACTTTCCTCATCCGCTTCGCCTTCAACCTGCTGGTGTGCTGGGTGATAACGCACTTCCTCTACTACAAGAAGAGCCACCGGCGGGACTATTACTTCACATATATGCTCTTTTCGGCCACCATCTTCCTGATTCTGTACCAGCTGCAAAGCCTGCAGATGGAAATGACGTTGGCTCTGGGCCTCTTCGCCATCTTCAGCATGATACGCTACCGCACGGAGCAGCTGCCGATACGCGAGATGACGTACCTCTTCGTCCTCATCGGCCTGAGCATCATCAATGGCTCGGGACTGACGTCGAGCTACACGGCGTTCGTGGTCACCAATGTGCTGGTGGTGCTGCTGATATGGCTGTTGGAAAGCCTGGGATTCAGCAAGAGGCAGGCCAACAAGATTATCACCTATGAGAAGATCGACCTCATTCGGCCCGACCGCCGCGAGGAACTGCTGGCCGACCTCCGCGAGCGCACGGGACTGGACATCGTAAAGGTGCAGGTGGGAAGCATCAACTTCCTCAAAGACACCGCCTTCCTGAAGGTCACCTACATCCCCGACGACCCGGAGCCCAACGACATAGACATGATAACAAAGTTCAAGAACAAATAACCCCTTTGTGCCCCTCCCAAAACGGAGGGGCTTCCCATTTCAATTTTTTTTTGTATATTTGCAGTTTCAAAAAACGATGAAGATTATGAAGAAGTATCTGATATTCACGCTGACAGCCATCGCCCTGAGCGCCTGCACGGGCACGACGACTCGCGAATTCCGCACGCTGGACAAGAAGCTTGTGGCTTCGTGCACCTACGAGGGCACCGACAGCCTGCACGCCCAGTGGCAGTTCACCGACCCGCAGGTGAAGGACTGCGACTCGCTGCGCGTGGTGGAGATGGGCACGGACGGACATCCCAACACCGTGTGCTTCTACATGGGCGGCAAGGAGCTGTGGCGCCAGTACTACAGCGACATGCAGCTGCGCAGCGAGGGTGAGATGATGGGCGGCCAGCGCGAAGGACGCTGGGTGTACTTCTTCCCCAACGGGCTGCCGCAATGCGAAGCCACCTTTGTGAACGGCAAGGAGGAGGGTGTGTACAAGGTGTACCGCGAGAACGGAGTGCCGTACTACGTGGGCCAGTACCACGAGGGTCAGCGCACAGGCACGTGGGAGATCTACGCCTCCGACGGCACACTGGAAACGACGCAAACTTTTGACGGCGATTCCAAGAGTTAAAGAAGTTAGAGAAGTTAAAGATTATTGATGATAGACCTGGGACTTGACCTCTACCGCACCATCGGCCAATGTGCCGACCGGCTGGGCATCGACGCCTACGCCGTGGGAGGCGTGGTGCGAGACTTCTTCCTCGGCCGTCCCTGTACCGACATCGACGTGGTGTGCGTGGGGCGCGAAGAGGGTGGCGAGGTGCACATCGGTATCGAGCTGGCCAAAGCGTCGTCGGAAGCCCTGGGAGGCAGCAAGGTCTCCGTCTTCAAGAATTTCGGAACCGCTAGTTTCAAATACACCCCAGGGCACGAGGAACGGCGAACGGAGAGGGAGTACGAGCTGGAGTTTGTCGGAGCCCGCCGCGAAAGCTACAGCCACGATAGCCGCAAGCCCATCGTGGAGAACGGCACGCTGGAGGACGACCAGCGTCGGCGCGACTTCACAGTCAACGCCCTGGCCGTATGCCTCAACGCCGACCGCTACGGCGAGCTGATGGACCCCTTCGGAGGCATCTTGGACATGAACAACGGCATACTGCGCACACCGCTGGACCCCGACATCACCTTCAGCGACGACCCCCTGCGCATGATGCGCTGCATACGCTTCGCCACGCAGCTCAACTTCAGCATTGAAGACGAGACGTTTGAGGCGCTGGAACGCAATGCCCACCGCATAAAAATCATCAGTGGCGAGCGCATCCAGGAGGAGCTGAACAAGATCATGATGACACCCACGCCCAGCAAAGGCTTCGTGGACCTGCAGCGCTGCGGATTGCTGCAGCTCATCATGCCCGAGGTGGCGGCGCTCGACATCGTGGAGACGCGCAACGGGCGCGCCCACAAGAATAATTTCTATCACACGCTGGAGGTGGTGGACAATGTGGCACGCAATAGCCAGTATCTGTGGCTGCGATGGGCTGCCTTGCTGCACGACGTGGGCAAGACGCGCTCCAAGCGCTGGGATCCGCTGGTGGGCTGGACGTTCCACAACCACAACATCATCGGCGCCAAGATGGTGCCCGAGCTGTTCCGACGGCTGAAGCTGCCCATGGATGCGAAGATGAAATATGTGCAGAAGCTGGTAGACCTGC
>DGTB01000066.1:0-275 GCA_002394185.1 Bacteroidales bacterium UBA4347
TGCGGCGCATGAACGTCGCCATCACTCGCGCACGCATGAAACTTATTATAGTAGGCAACGTGCAGACCCTCAGCCGCCACGGCTTCTACCATGCCCTGGCCGAGTACATCCGCCGCCACGGCGAGATGGTCACACTCCCGCCGCCCCTCAATCAGAATTAAATCTCAATCAGAACAAAAAGAACAATCAGAAATTTCTTTTCCATACCCCCTAACCTATAACCCCATAACCCCTAACCTATAATCCTATAACCCCATAACCTATAACCCATAACC
>DGTB01000066.1:407-4303 GCA_002394185.1 Bacteroidales bacterium UBA4347
AAATCATACAAAGGACATTCGCCCCGTTGGGGCAAAGACTGCTACTTCAGCGAGAACGCCACACTGGTGGGCGACGTGACGCTGGGCGACCAATGCTCTGTGTGGTTCAACGCCGTGGTGCGTGGCGACGTGGCCCCCATCACCATCGGCGACCGCAGCAACGTGCAAGACGGCTCCTGCATCCATGTAACGCATGACACGGGGCCCACCCACATAGGCTGCGACGTCACCATCGGCCACAACGTCACCGTCCACGCCTGCACCATCCGCAACGGAGCCCTCATCGGCATGGGAGCCACGCTGCTGGACGACTGCGAGGTAGGCGAAGGGGCCATCGTCGCCGCCGGTGCCCTGGTGCTTCAAGGCACCAAGATACCGCCCCACGAAATCTGGGGCGGTGTGCCGGCCAAATACATCAAGCCCACACGTCCAGGGCAGACCGACAATGCCGCCCACTATGTGGAATATGCCAAAGAATATATGCCAAAGAATATATGAAAGAACAATAAAAAAAGAATATGATGCGAAACAGTAACAAACACAAAATCATCCTTGCCGCCCTCCTTGCCACATGCACCATGATGGCATTCTCCTGCACGAAAGAAGACAGCAAGAATGCCGAGTGCGACATGCTGAGCGCCTGGGTAGAGGGCGAAGCATACGAGCAGTATTTCCTCAAGCCCTCCGACATGAGGGTGGACAACATCAGCTCCACCGCCACAGCCATCGTCTTCACCGTGCGATCGATTGAAGAGCTACCCACGGAGGTCCCCGTCTATTTTGCCCTCACCGACGGAGCCACCGTCACGCCCGGAAGCGGCAGCCTGCAGGACTTCACACATGGACCTGTGGTATACACCGTCACCTCGGAGGACGGCGAGAACCAGCGCCAGTACACGGTGGAATTCAAACAGCCCGACACCCCCGTCGGCAGCAGCTACACCTACTCGTTCGAGGGAGTGGACAGTGTGAGCAGCGGAGCCTATGCCTACCATGTCTTCTATGAGCTGGGCAGCAATGGCGACAGCAACTACATCTGGGCTTCCGGCAACCAAGGCGTCGCCCTGGTCCATAACAACTGGCGGCCCTCGCAGTTCCCCACCCGTTCGGTGGACGACGGCTATCGCGGCAAAGGCGTGTGCCTGTCAACCCAGGATGCCGGCGACCTGGGCCGCATGATGGGCAAACCCCTGGCGGCAGGCAACCTGTTCATCGGCACCTTCGACATCAGCCAGTTGCTCTCTTCGGCCTTGAAATGCACCGTCTTTGGAACCCCCGTCAGCCAGGAACCCGTCACGCTCAGCGGCTACTACAAATACCAGCCTGGCGAGGTCTTCACCGACGCACAAATGAATCCCGTCGAGGGGCGTACCGACGAAGCCCACATCTATGCCGTCTTCTTCCGCAACCAGAACGAGCAGGGCGAGAGCATCTCGCTCCACGGCGACGATGTACAGACAAGCCCCTACATCGTCAAGAGAGTCCAGATCGCCTCCCTGCCGGCCACCGATGAGTGGACACGCTTCGAAGCCTCCTTTGAAGGCGACGATGCCGATGCCGCACTGCTGGCCGCATTGGGCTACAGCATGACCATAGTCTTCTCCGCGAGCAAATCCGGCGCCACCTTTGAAGGTGCCATCGGCAGCACCCTCTACATCGACGAGGTGACGGTAACCTTCAAAAATTAATTCCCCTTATCACCATGAAAAAAGCCATTCTCATGACGACCCTGTTGGCGGTTGGCAGCCTTGTGTCGACCGCCAATGCCGGTGGTCCCATCTCGCTGACCGTCCGAATGGGCTACAGCATCGGCGCCACCTCGCCGCTGAGCATGCCCGCCAGCGTCACTGGCATCGACGCCTTCCGGCCCACGCCTTCTGTCCTGGCAGGCCTCGACGCCTCGTTCGCCCTCAGCTCCCGCTGGAGTGTCGCCGCAGGGTTGCGTATAGAAAACAAAGCCATGGATGCCGACATCACGACCAAAGGCTACCACATGGAGCTGCGCAAAGGCGCCGATCAAATCGAAGGCCTCTTCACGGGACATGTAAGCCAGCAGGCTACCCAGTGGATGCTCACCCTGCCGGTCTACGCCACGCTGCATCTCGGCCCCCATTGGCAGGTGAACGCCGGGCCATACCTGTCACTGCTTATCGGCAAATCCTTCAGCGGCACTGCCTCCGACGGCTACCTGCGCCAGGGAGGCCCCACGGGACCCAGAATCAACATCGGCGACACCCCCGACACCTGGGCCACCTATGATTTCTCCGACAATATGCGCAGCCTCCAGGCAGGCATCATGCTGGGTGCCGACTGGCAGCCGCTGCCCCGGATAGGCTTCTCCTTCGGCCTCTCCATGGGCCTCACCGGCATCTTCCCTTCCAACTTCGCCACCGTAGAGCAAACGCTCTACCCCATTTATGGCAACCTCGGAGTATTCTATAGAATCAACTAAACTTCTATTTCGCCGCTGATGCGGTCGTCGCCCCAGACGGAGTACATGTTCGAGCGGCCCTCGTCGAGGGTCATCTTGCCAGCCTGCTCGAGGTGGAGTCGGTAGAAGACACAGCGGTGCAAGTCGGCCTGACCGCAGACCACGTCGGTGGCGAAGGCCTCGCAGGTGGGGGCGCCGCAGACGCCGCAGTCAATCTGCGGCAGGTGCACCTTCATCTTCTCTATCTTCTCCATCTTTTCCAGAGCTTTGGCGATATTCTCGTCAAGCACCATCATCGAGCGGGGCTGCACCTCGTCGACGAGGGAATTCTCGATGAGGTAGTCCTTGTATCTTTCCATCTCGCGGTCGCGGGCCATCTCGCCGTTGCGCTCGCGCTCGGCGGCCTTGCGGGCACGGGCATACATACGCTCGCCGCAAAGGAAACGATTGTCCACCCTCAGCAGGGCACCGGCGCAACTCTGGTCGCAAGCCCTCAACTCGAGAAATTCCACGCCCTCCACCTCGTCGTTCTCCAGCTTGTCGAGGAAGTCCATCACATTCTCGATGCCGTCGATGGAATAGGAGCGCTTGGCGGTGCAGATGCGGCGCTCGCCGTTGGTGAGGGTGGAGAGCACAGCGTCGGCCGAGAGGCGCTGGCGCGAGAGGGGCTTGTACTGGTGGTTCTTTCCCTGGTCCTTGATGTGCTTGTAGACGCGATTGAAGAGGAGGTTCATATTGATAACGCCGTCGATGAGGCTCTGCTCCTCGCCCACGGGGGCCTTGACGGCGGAGACCTTGGCAGCGCAGGGAGTGATGTAGAAGAGGCCTATCTCCTCGCGCGGGATGCCGCGACTCTGCAGCTCCTGCAGGGCATACATAGCGCTGATGTCCAGCGGCACCTTGATGGGCAAGATATTTTCGGTGAGCGATGGATACTTGATTTGTATCAGGCGCACAATGGCAGGGCAGAAGGAGGAGATGACGGGGCGGACATCGGGGTGCTCGCGGGCATACTTCTCCTTGGCGTCCTTGTAGATCATGGCTGCGCTCTCCACCTCCATGACGTGAGCGAAACCCAGCTCCTGCAGTGCGGCATAGACGCGCGAAACGCTGATATCGTCAGGAAACTGGCCCATGAACACCGCCGGCAGCAGGGCCACGGAATGACTGTAGCGGTGGATGGCCTCGAAGTCGTCGTCCTTGATGGCGATGGCCTGCGAGGGACAGACCTCGTAGCACTTGCCACAGTCGATGCAGCGGTGCTCCTGGATAGCGGCCTTGCCGCCAAAGATGCGGATAGCCTCGGTGGGGCATATCTTCATGCAGCGCGAGCATCCTATGCAGCGCGGCACGTCAATCTGGAGGGCATGATAAAACATATTTCTCAGAGTTTAATAGGTTATGGGTTATGGGTTATGGGTTATAGGTTAAGGGTTATAGGTTATAGGTTAAAGGAAAATTAGTT
>DGTB01000095.1:0-9544 GCA_002394185.1 Bacteroidales bacterium UBA4347
GCGAGGCCATCCGCGACATCTATACTGCCCTGGGCGTCACCGTGGGCACCCCCGAGGACCCGCAGGCCCTGAACCTGAGCAAACTGCGATACCACAAGGTCATCATCATGACCGATGCCGATGTCGACGGCGCCCATATCGACACCCTCATGCTGACGTTCTTCTTCCGCTACATGCCCGAACTCATCGAGAACGGCTACGTCTACCTGGCCACTCCCCCACTCTACCTCATCAAGAAGGGCAACCGCCAGGTGTACTGCTGGACCGAAGAGGACCGCGAGCGGGCGCTGATGGAGTTCGGCGACAAGGGCATCCACGTGCAGCGCTACAAAGGTCTGGGCGAAATGAACAGCGACCAGCTGCGCGAGACCACCATGGACCCCGAAGGACGCCAGCTGCGCCAGGTGACCATCGAGAACGCCGCCTCGGCGGACCGCATCTTCTCCCTGCTCATGGGCGACGATGTGCCACCCCGCCGCGCCTTCATCGAGCAGAACGCCACCTACGCGAATATCGATGCATAAAAAAAATGAAAATTTAAACTATATGGATAAACGCAACTTACTGCTTATCAGCAACAGCACCATGCGCGGCGAGGCCTACCTCGGCTGGTGCAAGGATATGATTGCCGACTTCTGCCGCCGGCACAATGTGAAGAAAGTGCTCTTCGTGCCCTACGCCGGCGTGAGCCTGGCGCCCAACGGCTTGACCAAGAGCTACGACGCCTACGAGGCCAAGGTGGCCGCCGTATACAAGGAGTTCGGCGTCAAGCTGACCTCGGTGCACCACAAAGCGCTGCCCGTCAACGCCGTCTACGACACCGACTGCGTGGCCGTGGGCGGTGGCAACACCTTCCACCTGGTGCGCGAGCTGCAGCGCACGGGCCTGATGCAGGCCATCCGCCAACGTGCCTTCGACGGCATGCCCTACATGGGCTGGAGCGCCGGCAGCAATGTGGCCGGTCCCACCCTGTGCACCACCAACGACATGCCCATCGTCATGCCCGCCTCGTTCGACTGCATGGGTCTCGTGCCGTTCCAGATCAACCCGCACTATACCGACTTCTTCGACCCGAAGCACGGCGGCGAGACCCGCGACGACCGCCTGAAGGAGTACATCATGGTGAACCCCAAGGCCACCGTTGCCGCCATCCGCGAGGCCACGGCCCTGCTGCTCGAGGGCGGCAAGCTGAGCCTCATCGGCAAGCCCAACAAGATGAAAGTCTTCAAGACCAAGATGGAGAACACCAAGGAGTTCGGCCTGAAGGACGACCTGGGCTTCCTGCTGAAGGCGTAAGCACAATAAATCGAAGCAAAATACGTTATTGGTTATGAGTCCGGTATTCAAACGAGAACGTGGATACACTTTCAAGATTTTCTCCAACGAAGAGGAAAGGATGCACATCCACGTAATGAAAGACGACTGCGAGGCCAAGGTTTGGCTCGAACCAATAGTGGAACTTGCCGATAACGACGGATTCGCAAAACACGAAATAAACGATATAATAAAAATAGTAAAGACCTATGCAGACGACTTTAGAGACCAATACCAAAGACACATTGGCAAACGTATTGATGATTAATGGCCAAGGCGTATTGCTGTCAGTGTGTGGTCAAGACTATTTCTTGTCGTACAACCGTGTACCATGGATGCGCGACGCCGCCATCAGCGAAGTACTCGATGTTCGTATGAGTGGCCGCAATGCAATCGAATGGCCGTCACTTGATGTTGACCTTGAGATTGACAGTCTCCGCCACCCAGAGCGATATCCTCTGCTCATCCGCCGCAACGAATTCGACAGCGTGGTGTAATACCGCATCCGTACAATACCCTCCCGCACCGCTGCAAATGGAGTTCGCAGCAGTGCGGGATGTGTTTTCGGGGCGGGAAATGTGCCGCGCATAGATGCGCGATGGTGAAACAGGCCAATCAATGCACCCCGCATCTATGCGAGGTCATTTTTCAGCCGTGAAGTGCCGCCCGCATATATGCGCGGTCGTTTTTTATCACAAACAATGCCTCCGCATCTATGCGCGGCCTGTTTTCAGTCAAAAAGTCCGTCCCGCATATATGCGCGGTGAAATTGACTGAAAGTTTTATTTCCACGAATGGAAGAAAATGTGTATCTTTGCAAAAAAAATTTAACGGAAGAATGGAATTTAAATTAACAAAGAAAGAACCTGTCACAGATGAAGCCATCATCAATGAAATAAAGTCTGTGATGAACAAATTGGGGAAGAAACAAATAACCATAAAAGAATTTGATGCAAATGCAAGCATAAATAGTTCTACTGTCACACGGCGCTATGGAAAATGGAATGACGCATTAATTATTGCAGGTGCAGAATTAAGCAATACGTTTTATTCTGACGAAGAGTTATTGTCTAACATAAAAGATGCCTGGTTAAAAAAAGGCATCCAACCAACCAGAAGAGATATGGACAACAAAGATTATTCTGCAATATCCTCTGGAACATATCTTAGGCGCTTTGGCACATGGTATAAGGCCTTGGATTGCTTTGTCTCATACATTGCCGAAAATAAAGATGGCGATTCTTTCGAATTGGAGGTGACAAACGACTTTACTAATAGGACAGCCATAAAACATAAAACAAAAAGAGACCCAAGCGACAGGTTAAAGGTTCAGGTTTTAATGAGAGATGGCAACAAATGCAGAATTTGTGGAGCAGTATGCAGCGGAGGTTTACATAATATTCATTTTGATCATATAATACCTTGGTCTAAAGGTGGTGAAACCGTCCTTGAGAACCTACAAGTTCTATGTTCGGCATGTAATGAGGCTAAAGGAAACATGTAATTAAATAATGATAAAACTATGACAAAATATATCGGCGCACATGTGAGCGCATCGGGTGGCGTGGGCAACGCCATCCTCAACGCCGAAGCCATCGGGGCCAACGCCTTCGCACTGTTCACGCGCAACCAGCGCTCGTGGGTGAGCAAGCCGCTGCCGCAGCTGGAGATCGACGGCTTCAAAGCCTTACTTATAGACAGAGGATTCAAGCCCGAGATGGTGCTGCCGCACGACAGCTACCTCATCAACCTCGGCTCACCAGACGAAGAGACACTCAGCAAGAGCCGTGCGGCTTTCTTCGACGAGATGTACAGAGCGCAACAGCTGGGTCTGACAATGCTGAACTTCCACCCCGGCAGCCATCTCAACAAAATCAGTGAGGAGGAATGCCTGGACCAAATAGCCCGCGAAATCAATCTGGCCCTCTCGAAGACCGAGGGCGTTACGGCCGTGATAGAGAACACCGCCGGGCAGGGCACCAACCTGGGCTGGAAGTTCGAGCACATAGCCCGCATCATCGAGGGCGTGGAGGACAAAGCCAGAGTAGGCGTCTGCATCGACACCTGCCACACGCTGGCGGCGGGCTATGACCTGAGCACCGAGATGGGCTACCAGTTCTGCTTCGACGAGTTCGAGCGCGTGGTGGGCTTCAAGTACCTGCGCGCCGTGCACCTCAACGACAGCAAGAAGGGAGCCGGCAGCCATGTGGACCGTCACGAGGTGCTGGGCGAGGGCATGATGGGCAAGGAGTTCTTCGCCCGCCTGATGCACGACCCGCGCTTCGACGACATGCCCATCATCCTCGAGACCCCCGACCCCATGCGGTGGGCCGACGAAATCAAATGGTTGCGCAGCCTATGAGAAACACTATTCTACTCAGTTTGGCAGCCATCCTGCTGACAGCCTGTGGCGCACACCATGAAACGCACTGCCTCGACACTACGCTGATGCAGACCGATGACAGCATGTCATTTGACGTATGCTTTGAAGTCCGCTGGCGCAACCTTATGGCCGTGTGGGTAGACTCCACGGGTGCCCTCAGCCTTACCCACGATTTCCACCTCACCCCACCGCCGCCACCACCGCCGGGAGAGACATATGAATATGTGGACGACCGTGTGACCACCGACCTCGTCCAGCTGCGCGAACAGGTGAAACGATTCCTTGCCAACAGCGATAACGTCGACAGCTTGCCAGAGATGAGCATACAGGACATCCCCCTGTTGGGCGAGCGCCCCGTCAGCAAGGGTCTTGTGTCGCTGTTCACCCTGGAAGGCGCCCCCGAGGCAACCGTCGACAGCGTGCGCCACGAGATTGCCGCCGCCATCATCGTGCTGCGCGACTCCCTCTCGCTGCAACTCTTCGGCCTCTGTTACGGCGACCTCCCCTCCGACAAGGCCGACGCCATTCGTGCCGCCATACCGACATCGGTCTACTACTCCACCATCAACCGTTACTGCAAGATTGTCTGCTATGACGAATAAAGCCGCCATCCTGCTGTCGACACTTCTCCTCCTCGGCGCCTGCAGAAGCCCGCAAGGAATGTACTACCTCGAATACTTCATCGACGAACACAAACCCTTCGAGGAAATCGGCTATGAGCAGCTGCCCGACGCCGCACGCGCCTTCCACGACCGTTGCCACACCCCCGACGACATCGAGGAAATCTATTGCGGCTACCTCGAGGACAGCGGCAAGAAAGCCTACGGCATCATCTTTCGCGACGGCAGCAAAATGCTCTTCGACAAGAACGGCCGCTGCCTGCTGATGGCAAACCTCCGCGACGGCCTCCCCCGTTGCTGGACCAACCAAATACCCATCTACAACGTCCTCTACAGCGCCATCGAAAAAGAGATGACCCAAACGACAGACAAGCCCTGGGAGGTACGCATCATGGAAATCCAACGCGACGGATACCTCGTCAAAACGGGCCAGGGAGTGGACATCACGCTCTTCTACTTCGACAAACGCGGAAGGTTGAAAGACATCGCATACGAAATATAACAATTAAACAATATGTCCACACAACTGCACCCCGACACGCTTCCCTTCCTGCGGGAACTGACAATGAACAACAACCGCCCGTGGTTCAACGACCATAAGGAGCGCTGGCTGTCCATCAAAGCCGACTTCGAGGATTTCACGCAGGCTCTCATCGACGAGATGGTGAAATACGATGACACCCTCATCGGCCTGACGGCCAAGAACAGCGTCTACCGCATCTACCGCGACACGCGCTTCTCGCCGGACAAGACGCCCTACAAGACCCACGTCTCGTGTTTCCTCTCCTCGTGGGGACCCAAGAACAGCGGCGTGCCGGGCTATTACTTCCAGATTGGCGCCGAGGAAGCCTACGGCCTCACCGGCACCTGCAACCTCGGCGGTGGCATCTTCATGCCCATGCCCGATGCCCTCAACGCCATCCGGCAGGAAATCTTCTACTGCCCCGACGAGTTCCTGGCCATCATGAACGAACCATCATACAAAAAATATTTCGGCAACACCTTCTTCACCACCAAGGTGCTGAGCCGCGTCCCAAAGGGCTACCCCGCCGACTGGGAGCATGCCGACCTGCTGAAATACAAGGACTACTGCACCTCCTACACCATGCCCGACAAGATGCTCACCAGCCCGAAACTCTTCGACGTGGTCATCAAGGTCTGGCGCGCCAGCGTCCCACTGAACCGCTTCATCCAGCGCGCCATGGAAGATGTGACAAAATGACAAATCGGTACCACCCCATCCCAACCTGAAAAAAGCAGAATTCCATACGACCCACCCCGGAGGCGTCCGACCCATCGGACGCCTCCAATTTTTTTTTGCCCACCCATCCGGGAAGAAGCAAAAAACACCCATAAAAACAACCTAAAACACTGATACACAATAAATAAACTATATTTACACATAAAACACTGAAAATCAACACCTAAACCATACCCACTCTTACTCCTCTCTTACTCCTCTCCTACCCCTCTCTTTACTCCCGATTTCGAAAGTAAGAGTTGATAAGGAGAGGATAAAAAGAGAATAAAAAGGAATAAGGTGTAGGTACAAAAAAAGCTCCCTGCCATCCTCTGGCAGGGAGTAAAAAAAGGTATTTTTGTCAAATCGGGGGAGTTTCGTCCCGACAGAGAAAAAAAATAATCGTCAAAAACGTTTATGGGAAACGAGTTGCGGTGCATAGCGCCACACCAGCGCCATGCAGAACAGCAGCGTCAGCACCTCGGCCACATTCACGGCCCACCAGATGCCGTCGATGCCCACCACAGCGGGCAGCACCCACACCGCCGCCATCTCAAACACCAGCGACCGCATGAACGCCGCCACCGCGCTCACCACTCCGTTTTGCAACCCGGTGAACAGCGCCGATGCAAACATGCTCCATCCGCAGATGAGGAAACAGAGCATGTAGATGCGTATAGCCTTGGTGGTCAACGCCAACAGTCCCTCGTCGTAGCCAACGAAGAACCGCGCCGCCGGAGCGCTCAGCAGCTCGGCCACCGCCGTCAGCAGTAGCCCAACTACTCCGATAATCACCACCGACTTCCTCAGCAACGACCGCTGCTCCCCCACATCGCCGGCACCGTAGTGGTAGCCGATGATGGGCGTCAAGGTGATGTTGTATCCAATGAAGAACGCTGCGATGACAAACGTCAGGTACATCACCACGCCGTAGGCCGCCACGCCGTCTTGTCCAAGGTAGCGCATCAGCTGCAGGTTGTAGCACATGCTGACAATGCTCAGCGAGATGCCGCTCACGTATTCCGACAGCCCGTTGGTGCAGGCCTTGCCCACATAGGGCCAGATGGTCTTCGAGTTCCTCCGCAGGTGCAGGCTGCCCTTGTTCATCCGCTTGGAAGCGAAATACAGCAGCGGGAACCCGCCGCCCACCACCTGCGCCAGCACCGTGGCCCAGGCCGCACCGGCCACGCCCCACTTCATCAGCCACACAAACAGCGCGTCGAGCACTATGTTCACCACCCCGCAGGCCACGCTGACCCATGTGCCCAGCTGTGGTCGTTCGGCAGCCATGTAGAACGACTGCATGGCCTGCTGGAGCATGAAGAACGGCATACCCACCATGCTGATGCGTCCATAGACGACGCATTCATCCATCATTCCCTCGTCGGCACCCAGCCAGCGGGCTATCAGCGGGCAGAACACCGCGAACAGCACGCCCACAGCCACACCCACACACGCCAGGAAGCGCAGCAGCATGGTGAACACCCTGTCCGCCTTCTGTGGATAGCCCTCGCCCTGCACCTTGCCCACCAGGGCGGCCCCGCCGCTGCCCACCATCAGTCCCAACGCGCCGAGGATCATCATCGGCGGGTACATCAGGTTGACGGCGGCAAAGCCACTCTTGCCGGCAAAGTTAGAGACGAACAATCCGTCCACAATGCCGTATACCGACGACACGAGCATCATGGCCACGCTGGGTGCCGACGCCCAAAGCAGACGCCGGTAGCCGTAGTGTCCGGAGAGGGATACGTCCATTTTATTCTTTCGCAATGGACGATTTATACGATTCACGAGCTTTCATGCGGATATGCTCGTCATCAATCAGGCGCTGGCGATGCTTCTCGCCCGAGTCGCCAAGAGCGATGAGCATCAGCAATGCAAACAGCGGCGTCAGCACAATGGAGAGGAAATACCACAACACATTCTTGCGGCCCTTATCCTTGGCCACATAGGCCACCCCGAGAGGAAGCACAAAGAAGTAGAGCACCAGCGCTATCACAATGAGTACCGTACTCACTTCGAATTCAGCTTGGAAGACGCTGCCCAGCAGCACCAGCAGCAACGCCGCAGGAGCAACAAAACGGGCCAGGAACGAATAGAACACCTTGAACCAAGGCGTGGGAAGTGTACCGTGGTTCGACAGTTCGTCCATGATGCTGTCTTTCTTCATGAACCATCCGAAGAAGATGATGGTAAGCAGCGCACACACCGGCGGCAGATAGGAGCCCGTCAGCTTGTCCAACCAGTCGAAGAGCGACATATCGCCTAGTTTGTATGAATTGAGGATGCCGCCGTCGAACGAATAGGCCGCCAACACCGCTAACGCACATGAGACAATGGTGAGCAGGATGGCCGAAAGGGATCTTTTCTTGCCATAATCTGCTCCCCAAGCTGTCAACGCTTCCAGCAGCGAGATAGCCGATGTCAGCGCAGCCACCGCCAACAGCAGGAAGAAAGCTCCGCCGAAGACGATGCTGCCCACCGCGCCCATGGAGTTGAACACCACAGGAAGCACGTTGAACACCAATCCGGGACCTCCGGCAGGGTCCTGACCGAAAGCAAAGACCGCAGGGAAGATGGCCACACCTGCCAACACGGCGATAGCCGTGTCGCAGACGGTAATCCACATGGCGCTCTTGAAGAGGTTGTCGTTCTTGGGAATATAACTGCCGTAGACAATCATGACACCCATACCCACTGACAGCGAGAACAAGGCCTGACCCAGAATGGCCAGCACACCTTCCCACGTCAACTTGGAGAAATCGGGGTTGAAGAGATAGGCCAGTCCTTTGGAGGCTCCGGGCAACGTCAGGCTTCGCACACAGAGCATCAACACCAATACCAGCAACACCGGCATCAGTATCTTCGACACCTTCTCGATGCCGTTCTGCACACCGCCGAGGATAATCACCAGCGTCAGCACAGCAAACACCACCAAGCACACCACAGGTGCCACCGGCGATGCTGCAAAGGCAGCGAAGTGACCGGCGAAGTCGCCATCAGCGACCCCGAGGAGCTGACCCGACACCGACTCCCAGAAGTAGTTCAGCGTCCAACCCGAAATAACCAAGTAGATACACAAAATCAAAAAACAGGTAATGAGGCCTGCCAATCCCACATAGCGCCACATGGTGCGCTTGGGCTGCAGAGCCTCATAGGCCTTCATCGGGGTGTGTCCCGTGCGTCGACCGATCGTCAGCTCGCTCAGCAGCAACGTCATGCCGATGAAAAACACAAAGAAAAGATATAGTATCAGCGCCGCTCCGCCGCCATACTTGCCGCAGATGTAGGGGAAACGCCAAATGTTGCCCAGCCCGATGGCCGAACCCGCCGCAGCCATGATGGCTCCAAACGACGACGAAAAACCACTATTGTTATTTGCCATGATTTCGCATTTTGTAACAAGCAAAAAACGCAGAGACGTGCCGTAGTGGCACGTCTCCACATCTATTCATTTTCCAAAACTATTCAGCCTTGATGTTGGGTTCCTCGAGGCCATAGCCCTTCTTCTTGTCGACGGCCTTCAGGTAGACCGAGATAAGCAGAGCGGCGATACCCAGAGCTGCAAGCATCACAAGCGCCCAGGTGTAGTCAAGTTCATGGGCGGCAACGCCCTCATCATTGGTCTTGTTGAGGACAATACCGATGAGCGCGGGGAACAGGCCGAGACCGATATTCTGAATCCAGAAGATGGCAGCATAAGCGGAACCGATAATCTTCTCGTCGACCAGCTTGGGCACCGAGGGCCACAGGGCGGCAGGCACCAGCGAGAAGGAGGCGCCGAGAACCAAGATGGTCACATAGGCCACAACGACACCACCGGCAGCGGAAGCAGCCGAAACACCGGGCAGAATGAAGGCGAAGGTGAGATGGCAGATAACCAGCAGGATGGAGCCGAGCATCAGCATCGAGGCAGCCTTGCCCTTATGGTCGACATAGTTGCCGAGGATGGGGGTGATGGCCACAGCCAGCAGCGGGAACACGGCG